>DATHUY010000017.1 GCA_035461765.1 Longimicrobiales bacterium | reverse complement strand
CCTGATGTCATCGCGATCGAGCTCGTTCACCGAATACGGCATGGACTCCGCGCGGCTCGCAAGCCGCCGGGCCTGCCGGTCGAGCAGCCGCAGCGCAACCGAGTCCACGCCCATCATGATATCGACGGTGGTATCACCTTCGACGAAGAGCTCGACACGCGTCGGCAGATGCTCCATCGCTTCAGCGACCAGCATCACGCTGCTGCCCCTGGCCACCTGTTTCAGCGTGAAAGTGCCGCTCCGGGTCGTAACCGATCGACCATCGGGCTGAAGCGTCACGCGACCGGTGAGCAGCTTCAGGCCGGATTCCGCATCGCGCAGATTGCCCCGGATGGTGACACCTTCCACCGTCAGGCCTTCGACATCGATCGGGTCCGGGATCAGCTCGATATGAATGGTCGTGTCCGCACGGAGATCCACCTCGATCTCGCGCGCCACATAACCCAGTGCCTCCACGGCAAGCACGTAGCGGCCGGGCGGCACACCCGGGATGTCGAACCTGCCACGCTCATCCGTGATTGCGAGCGGGGCGTCGGCCAGACGGATGCTGGCCTCGGCGATCGGTGTGGAATCCGATTGCTCCACCACGACGCCGGCCACCGTCACGGTCTGCGCGAACAGAACGGGTGCGCGCATGAACACGACCAGCAGCATGCCCCCGATGATGGACCTGGCAGGATGGACGGATGAACCCTGTGACATGACAGCTCCTGTCGGCGGATCTCCGCTGGAATCGCTCATTCACACGAGCCATTCCTGGACAGACGGCGTCCTACTCTGCCGTCCAGATCAGCTGAAATTCCAGCTCCTCGGTCGAGCCGGCGCGCTCGTGCTCAATGTTGAACGTGGCATCGGCGGGAATGCGCATCCGCTCGCCGGCAACCTGGATCGTGAAGGCGGTGCCGGTCTCGATGGAGTCGGCGAGGCGGCGGAGCTTGGCGACGAACTGGGCACGGGAGTAGCCGCGTGTGATGTCCCTGTCTTTCCTTGCCATGTCATTCCCTGTCAGTGTGGGATGGAGTGAGCGGATGCGGCGAATCGCGCCGGGGTCACGGAATGTCGGTGCGACCTGCCTCGAAGCGCGCGAGCCGCGCATCGATACTGCGCAGCATGTCGCGGATGTCCATGATCGTCCGCACGAACCAGACGAGCAGGACGATAGGGAGCGCCCACACCATCAGTATGAACAGGAGCTCGACCGGTCCTAGATTCATGGGCATCGATTCTCCGGTGTTGTGGTTGCGGGCGGCCGCAGGTCGCGGTCAGGGGACGAGGTTCCTCACGACGAACCACATGTTCGCCGGCCGTTCGGCTATGCGTCGCATGTACCACGGGAACCAGTTCACTCCATAACTTATCAGCACGCGCACGCTCGTGCCGCTCCCCGCCAGCTCACGCTGCGCGGCGGAACGGATGCCATACAGCATGTGCACCTCGTACGCGCCGGATGGCAGCGCCAGGGCATCCGCATACTCGCGGATCTTCCCGATCAGCCGCAGGTCGTGCGTCCCCATGACCGGTAGCGCGCCCGCGGGCGCATAGTCGAGCAGCCGCTTCGCGAGCTGCAGGAATGCCGCATCGGTGTCCTTCTTCGCCGGGAACGCGACGTCCGCCGACTCCTGATACGCCCCCTTCACCAGTCGGATCACGGGTGAAGACGGCAGCAGCGACTCCAGGTCGGCCGGTGTGCGTCGCAGGTAAGCCTGGAGGCACAGGCCGACACGCAGCTGCTCGTTCGTGAGCCGGCGATACAGGTCGAGCGTGGCATCCACATAGGTCGCCTCCTCCATGTCGAGCCATACCATCGACCCGGATGCGGCCGCACGGGTCGCGAGGGCACGCAGACTCTCGAAGCACGTCTCGACATCAACGTCGAGCCCGAGGTGCGTGAGCTTGACCGAGATCTGAGTGGGCAGACCGCGCGCATGCACCGCGCCGAGCAGCGCGAGGTAATGTTCCCGCACCGCTTCCGCTTCCTCGCGCGTGCGTACCTGCTCGCCGAGGCTCGTAACGACGCTACCGATGCCGGCCGCACCGAACTGCGATGCCGCGTCGAGCGCGGCCGACATGTCCTCGCCCGGCATGAACCGGCGCACCGCACGCCGCGCGAACGCGCGCTTCCGGAACTGCTCCGCCAGGAATGGATTGCGCGATGCGCGGAGGAGTGCAGCACGGGCGATGGACATGTCCGAGCTCCGGTCAGCGGCTGTTCATGGATGACTGCACGGCCAACCTGCAGGCGGCGGGATGCCCCGGACGGCATGGGCGACCCCTCTGCACAAACTGCGCAGGTGGTATCGTGACCCGCAAGAGCATGAGCATCCGGCAGCGCAAGCGGTCCGACCGGCCCGCGCAGCTTCGGCGCAGGTGACCGAAACCCGCTCGACCCCGGCTGCGTAGGTCAACGGCAGACGGATCCTGACCACACACAGTTCCTGACCACACACAGTCACGTGTAAATCGCATTGATTACCCCAAGAGCGGTCGGACGCTCGCTCCTGCTCCTCGCCACGGGTCTGGCCATCATCGGCTGCAACCCGGGCGCAGAAGAGGCGAAACGCCTGCGCGCTGCGTGCGAGTCCGGCGATGAATCGGCGTGCACTCAGTTCGCGCTCAGACTCCTCAAAGGCGAGCACGTGCTGCGCGATGAGACCCGCGCCGCGGGTCTGTTCGAGACGGCGTGCGCAGCCGATGTCGGTGAGGCGTGCGCGCAGCTCGGCGCCATGGTCCAGGCCGGCCGGGGCGTCGAGCCCGATTCCGCCCGGGCCGCCGTGCTGCACCGGCAGGCCTGTCAGCTCGAAGCACTCGACGGATGTGTGCGCCTGGCCAGGCTGTACGAGCGGGGCACGGTCGTGGAACAGGATGCCGCTCAGGCCGCTGCTCTGTATGCACAGGCGTGCGATGGTGGCAACCTGGACGGCTGCGCATACCTGGGCGCGCTCTACGCCGCTGGCGATGGCGTCGAGCAGGATATAGTGCGCGCCGCCGGACTGTTCGAGCGCTCCTGCGGCGAAGAGACCGTACGCGGCTGCGTCGGACTCGGCCAGCTGCACGCGGCCGGCACCGGCGTCGCACAGAACGACTCCCTTGCAGCGGTGCTCTTCGAGAAGGGATGCGACGCCGACGACTACGCCGGCTGCGTCCGCCTCGGTGAGCGCTATGCGACGGGCGCGGGTGTCGGTCAGGACTTCAACCGCGCCGCATCACTCTACAGGCAGGCGTGCTCCGCGGGCGAAGGCGAGGCGTGCTACCGGATGGCCGACCTGTATCAGAAGGGAGCGGGCGTCTATCGACAGCCCGAGCGGGCTGCCGACATGATGAACCGGGCCTGCGAGCTCGGATATGCCGAGGCCTGTCCCCGGGAGAGCCAGTCATGAAGTCAGATACGACACTGCTGATTGCAGAACACCTCACGAAGAGGTACGGCAACGTCGTCGCGCTCGACGATGTAAGCTTCACGATCTCCGACGGCATCACGGGCATCCTGGGCGAGAACGGCGCAGGCAAGAGCACGGCGATCCGCATCTTTCTCGGCCTGCTGGACGCCACGTCGGGAGAAGCGAGGGTGCTCGGTCAGAACGCAGCGGAGAACGTCAGTGCGCGGACGCGGCTGGGCTACATGCCGGAACACGACTGCCTCCCGTCGCAGGTCAGTGCTGCGGAGTTCCTGACGCACATGGCCGAGGTCAGCGGTCTGCCGCCGTCCTCCGCACGCACCCGCGCGGCAGACACACTGCGCCACACCGGCCTCTTCGAGGAGCGGTATCGCGCAATCGGTGGATACTCCACCGGCATGAAGCAACGCGTGAAGCTCGGGCAGGCGCTCGTGCACGATCCGGCGTTCGTCTTCCTCGACGAGCCCACGGCCGGCCTGGATCCCGTGGGGCGGGAGGAGATGCTGACACTGGTACGCAGGACACATCGCGAGTTCGGCATCAGTGTCCTCCTGTCCTCGCATCTGATGTCCGATGTCGAGCGGACGTGCGACCGCATCATCGTGCTGCGGGGCGGCCGGGTCGTACACGCCGGCGAGGTCGACCATTTCACGAAGGAGACGGCGACCGTCTTCATCGAGGTGGACACTAATCGTGAGCAGCTCGTGGCGGCGCTCGGGCGACGCGGCATCGCCGCATTCCCCGATGGCACGGGCCTGACCATCGAGGGGCCGGACGAATCGGTATACGACCACGTCCGCGATGCGCTGGTCGAGGCGGAGGCGCCGCTGCGGCGGATGGCGCCACGTCGGCGTGCGCTCACCGAGCTCTTCGAGCGGGAGTCCGCATGACCGGCACCGTCTTCGACATCGGGTACCAGCGTTATACCGGCGTTCGCGAGGGCCGTAACCGCGCGCGGTTCGCCGTCTTCAAGGATGGTGTCAGAACCGCTCTCGGCCTCGGCCGCGGCGGCCGCGCGAAGATCCTGCCCTGGTTCTTCTTCGCGCTGCTCACCGGCATCGCGCTCATCATGGTGCTGATCGCGGGCGCGGTGCTGCGCATGGCCGGCCCCGAAGCCACCCAGCAGCTCCCGTCCCATGGCGACTATTACGGCATCGCGTCGATCCTGCTGTTTGTCTTCGCAGCGCTCGTCGCGCCGGAGCTGTTGTGCCGCGACCGCCGCGAGGGCACGATCAACCTCTACCTCGTGCGACCGCTCAGCGGAACGGATTACGTCTTCGCCCGCTGGAGCGCATTCCTCGCGGTGACGCTCGCGGCCGCGTGGGCGCCGCAGATCTTCCTGTTCCTCGGCCTCGCCATGGGGAATCCGGCGCCGATCGATTATCTGGTCGCGCACTGGCTGGATGTACCGCGGTTCCTCGCCGCCGGCCTCGCAATGGCCGCGTACGCGACGACACTCGCGATGCTCACCGCATCGTTCACGACACGGCGCGCGTACGCGTCGGTATTCCTGGTCGGGTTGTTCGTGATCTCCACACCGTTCACTGTCGGCCTCGCCTCCGAGATCGAGGGGCCGGTCGGCCAGTGGATCTCCATGTTCAACCTCACGAACATTCCCGTGCACGTGAATGACGTCATCTTCGGCGAGGCCAGCGAAATAACGGAGGGCGCACCCGCGCGCGAGCTCGGCTCCGCGATGCTGGTCACGTGGTACTTCATCTGGACACTCGTACCGGGCGCCGTGCTCTGGTGGCGTTACCGGCGGCTAACACCATGAACAGCATGACACCCGTGATCCAGGTCGACCAGGTCTCGCGCTGGTTCGGCAGTGTCGTCGCCGTCAGCGATGTCACGTTCGACATCACGCCCGGCATCACGGGCCTGCTCGGACCGAACGGCGCGGGCAAGACGACGCTGCTGCGGATGATGACGGGGCTGGCGGCGACATCGACCGGTACTGTGACCGTTTTTGGCGAGCCTGTGCGCGACAACCCGCCGCTGTACCGCCGTATCGGCGTGATGTCCGAGCACGAGACGGTATATGGCTTCATGAAGGGCCGCGAGTTCGTTCGCATGATGGGACGCCTGCGCGGCGTGCGGAACCTCGAGGCCGCCGTCGATCGTGCGATCGGGCTGGTCGATCTGGCGGATGCGCAGCATCGCCCCATGGGGACGTACTCGCGCGGCATGCGTCAGCGGATGCGGCTGGCGGCCACACTGGTGCACGATCCCGAAATCCTGATCCTCGATGAGCCGTTGAACGGCGCGGACCCGCGCCAGCGCGTGCATTTCCAGCATCTGCTCGAGCAGCTGGCGACGGAAGGACGGACGATCGTGCTGTCGTCGCACATCCTGGAGGAGGTCGAGCAGGTCGCGGAGACGGTGCTGCTCATCGTGAACGGCAAGCTCGCCGCGTCCGGCGGGTTCCGTGAGATCCGTGCCGCGCTCAATCAGCGGCCCTATCACGTGCGCGTTCTGTGCGACGCACCGCGCCGGCTGGCGTCCGCGGTCGTCACTCTTGATTCAGTGGAGGCGGTGCATGTCGATCCGGACGGCGCGATCATCATCCTGAGCCGGAACGTTCGCGACGTGCAGATCGAGCTGCCGCGACTCGCGCGGTCGGCGTCGATCAGCCTGCGTCGCGTCGAGCCGCTGGATGATTCGCTGGAGAGCGTCTTCGGCTACCTCGTGGAGGGCTGAGCAATATGAGTGCGGTATACTATCTCACGCTCCGCCAGTTGTCCGGCCGGTGGCGCCTGACGATCATGACGGTGCTGGCCGCCATGCCGGTCCTCATCGCTCTCCTGATGGTGCGCTCCAGCAGCGCGCCATCCGTCGAGGAATTCGAGAGCGCCGTGCTCAGCGCGATGCTCGCCGGCTCGATCGCGCCGCTCGTCGTGCTCGCGATCGGAACGGTCGCGTTCGCCAACGAGATCGAGGACCGGACGCTCGCGAACCTCACGCTGTCCCCGCTCCCGCGCTGGCAGATCGTACTGCCGAAGCTCCTGGCCGCGATCACGGTCGCAACCCCGTTCATCGCGGGTAGTGCACTCCTGACGGCGCACGTCGCCTACCTCGGTGACGCGCGGGCCACCGCGGCGGTCACGATATCCGCAGTCGCGAGTGTTGCGCTCTACGCATCCGCGTTCGTGTGGCTGGGGCTGGTATCCACGCAGGCCATAGGCATCGGCCTGGTCTACATCGTCCTCTGGGAAGGCTTCTTCTCGGGGTTCGTGTCCGGAGTACGGCTGCTCAGCATCCGGCACTACGCGATCGCTCTGATGAACGGACTGGACGGACGCCGGTTCGCCGAGACCGAGCACCTCGGCCTCGGCGTGGCGCTGCTCACGTCCGCCATTGTCTTTACCGGCTTCCTGCTGCTCTCGATCCGCCGGCTGAGGCGGAGCGACATACCGTAGTCAGCAGCGGGCTATCCGTCAGTCGCGTCCGAACAGACCGCGCACGATCTCACCCGCCACGTCGGCGCAGCCGGGCGGCAGAGCGATCCGCTCCTCATTGCTGGATCGGATGCATGCGCCCGAACTGCCATCTCCGAGGGTGCGTCCTTCCATTGGGCTCGGGCGCACGCTCGGCCCGATACCCGGACCGGCGGCGCTGTCGTGAATCGAGAAGTGCAGGTGGTCGAGCACGGACGTGCCGGTATCGTTCATGACGCCGAGGCGTGCTCCGACCGGTGCGGCCATGCCTGCGGACACCGGGATCAGCCCGGGCCCTGCCATGTGCAGGTAACGCGATACGAAGCGCGGCATGCTCGTCGCCGGATCATCATGATCGATCCGCACCTCGTTGGCCGCGGACGAGTCGCCGCTGGAAATGTTGTTGCGAACGAAGCGCACGATGCCGGGCGCTGCGGCGAGCACGCGCGTGCCACCCGCGACGTTGTCGAACGGCACGCCGCGGCGGTACGCCGTGAAATCGATCGCGAACGCGTCCGTTCCGGAGTGCGTTGGTCCCTGGTTGTAATAGAAACCGCGCAGGCCGTAGCCGCAGTCTGAGAGTGAGTAGCCGAAGGCAAGCGCGGCGGCGATGCCTGCGCCGAAGAGCGGGACGAGGAGTGCAGTGGCTATGGCCGCGGACTGCACGGCGAACAGCGGCAGCCCGCCCGCCATGAAGTGGCGACCCGCCGGCCAGGGCGCGAGCAGTCCGAACGGCAACGGCTGGTTCGTGCTTTTCTCCGTCGGCTCCCAGCGCTCGAACCACGGCTCCGCGGGCGCATTCACGACCAGCCCTTCCCACGACCAGCCGCGGCCGGAGTGAGCGAAGTAGAAGCCCACCACGTTCCGGAACCACTCGCCCTCCCAGCCTGACGTCAGGAGATACCGTTTCCGGCCGGTGCCGAGGAGGCGTGCATGCATCCGCCGCGGGCGGGACCGGTGGAGATCGTCGGCCAGACGATCGAGCAGGTCCTCGGTCTCGAATCGGAAGTGACCGCCGCCGGGCCCGGCCGCGAAGTGGGTGGCGGAAACGAGCCGACGCAGTGCGGCGGCATCATGCCTCGTGAGCGCCTCCTCCACTGCGTGTGCGATGCCCAGCTCCGACGGCATGAACACACCATCCGGGTTCGCCAGGCGCTCCGCGGCGCGCAGCGCGCACTGCGCCTCGTCATCTGCGTCCGGCGTCCGCTCCTGCTGCGCGATCTCACGATAGAGGGAGGTCGCCTGCTCGAATCGGCCCGCGCGCTCGGCGAGCACCCCCGCGTGGTAGAGCGCGCCCTTCTCGCCGCGCTCCTCGAGCTCGCGCCAGCTCTCCACAGCGCGGTCCACATCGCCGAGCCGGCCGAGTGCACCCGCACGATGCCTGAGCGCCTCCCGCACGAAGTCGACGCGCTCGAAGGCGGGGGCAGAGTCCGCCGTGGAGAGCGCGTCGTCGTACGCACTCACTGCCTCGCGGTCGCGGCCCGAGCGGATCAGCGCATCGGCACGCCACAGCCGGAACGCCGGATCCAGTGGGGAGCCCTTCTCGGTCTCTGCCGCGACCGCCAGCTTGCCGAGCACGTCCGACGGGTCACCGAGCAATGCCGCGCGCTGCACCTGCTTCGACAGGTCCCACCAGCGCTGGCTGCTCTGGCGGCCCAGCGTCTTCGACATGCGATCCAGGAGGCCATCCGGTGACTGCTTCATGATCCCCTCCGGCTGTTGTGTAGATCTATCTCATTCGGATTCCGACCGATCCGATCCAGACCCGCCACCACACCCAGCCGGTGCCGGCCCCCGTCACGAGAACGACGGACACCGGCAGGAAGCTCAGCTCGGGCTCCGCCCACATGACAGCGACCACCTGGCGCACGACCAGGCCGCACGCCGCGCCGGCGAAGATCGCCATGGGCAGCGTGACCCCGATGGTACGACGGAGAACGAGCAGCGCCGGCCATGCGATCAGCACGATCATGCCGATGACGATGGGCACGCCGAACAGGACCCCGCCCATGATCATGTACGGCACGCGCCCGGCCGCTATCACAGGACCGGCCGTGACGTGTTCGTGGACATACAGCGTCACGAGCCACAGTCCCAGCGACGCGGGGGCGGCGGCGAGGAACGCCGTCAGGGCACTCCGTCGCTCAGATATCGGAATGTTCCGCAAGGCGTCTCTCCAGGAACGCACGCTCGACCGGGTTGGAGCACTCGCCGATTGCACGGCGGTAGCTGCGGACCGCGCCTTCACGGTCACCAGCCCGCACCATCAGCTCCGCCCGGGCCGCCGCGAGCAGGTGATAGCCACGCAGCTCACCGCGCGCGTCCAGATCGTCGATGAGAGCCAGGCCGGCCGACGGTCCGGCAGCCATACCCACTGCGACGGCATGGTTCAGCGCAATGACCGGGCCCGGCTGACGTGTCAGCAGCAACGCGTACAACGCGGCGATCTGCGGCCAGTCCGTGTCCGCCGGGGTCAGGGCCTCCGCATGCAGTGCGGCGATCGCCGACTGTATGGCGTACGGGCCTGCACGCCCGCGCCTCAGCGCCGATTCCACCAGACGAACGCCCTCCCCGATCATTGCGGCATCCCATAGCGTCCGATCCTGCCGCTCGAGCGTGATCAGCCCGCCGTCCGCGCCCGTACGTGCGTTGCGGCGCGCGCGATGCAGCAGCATCAGCGCGAGCAGGCCCTCGACTTCCGCCTGCGCCGGCAGCAGCTCGTCCAGCAGGCGGCACAGACGGATCGCTTCCGCACACAGCTCGTCGCGTACGAGCACGTCATCGCCCGTCGATGTGTAGCCCTCATTGAAGACGAGATAGATGACGGCGAGCACGGCCTGCAGCCGGCGCGGCAGCTCGGCGGACGACGGCACGCGGAACGGGATGCCGGCAGCCCGGATCTTGTGCTTTGCCCGGACGAGCCGCTGAGCCATCGCGGACTCCGCGGCGAGAAAGCCGCGCGCGATCTCGGAGGTGGTGAGGCCCGCGACAGTGCGCAGTGTGAGCGCCACCTGCGACTCGAGCGAGAGAGCCGGGTGGCAGCACGTGAACAGCAGCCGCAGCAGGTCGTCCTGGGGACCTTCCTCGCCCGTCAGCACGACGGGCTGCTCCAGATCCGCGGGCGTCGTCGTGACGAGCCGCTCGAGCACTTCCTGCCGGCGGCGGAACGTGCGCGCACGGCGGATCACGTCGATCGCGCGACGTCGCGCCGTCGTCGTGATCCACGCGGCCGGCCGCGGCGGGACACCATCCTCCGGCCAGCGGAGCAGCGCTGCCGCGAATGCTTCCTGGAGTGAGTCTTCGGCGAGCGAGAAATCGCCGGTCAGACGGATGAGGACGGCCAGGATCTGTGAGCGCTCCCGACGAAACACAGTCTCCAGCACCTCGCGCGCACGGTCATCCACGCGCACTCGTGCCGCGGCCGGGGTGGAGCCGGCATCCGCCGATGCATCGCCCGCCCGGCCGTCCTCCTCCATCCGCATCGCTACTCGTTGCCGAACTCCATGACGGGCCGCACCTCTACCGGGCCGCGCCCGACGCTCGGGATGTCGGCCGCCCACCGGAGCGCCTCATCCAGGTTCTCGACATCGATCATGTAGAATCCGCCCAGCTGCTCCTTCGTCTCGGCGAACGGCCCGTCCGTCGTCATTACCCTGCCGCCCTGCTTCCGCACCGTCGTCGCGGTCGACGTCGGCTGCAGCGCCTCGCCGGCGACCAGCGCTCCCGACTCCTTCAGGCGCTCCGTGTAATCGAACCACTCCTGCATCTCGGCGTCCGTCGGCTGCTGTGCGTCGGCTTCGCTCTCGTAGATCAGGATCAGGTAGCGCATGGATGTCTCCGTGTCAGGTGTGGTGGGCAGCGCCGTTCGACGCCGCCTCACCATACCTACGAGCGGTCGTTCAGGAAATCGACATCGCCCTCAGCGCCCGAATGGGACGGACACCATGAGCCGATGCATGGTCACACGGAACTCCGGCATCGACACGGGACCGGTCGGCCCGATGACGAAGTCCACGCCCGACCGCGGGGCATCCGCCATCAGTACGTCGGGGCGTCCGGTCGTGAACACGACGTTGCCGGGTGAGCCCTTGGCGGTGAAGCGCCCGGTATAGCGCAGGTCGAAGTCGCCGAACTTCACGACACCGCCCCAGCTGGGTGACCACTCGATCCACCGCTCGTCCGTGTTCCGGATCGTGTCGGCCAGGAAGTTGTGCTGCTCGAGCGAGTAGCGCGTCTCGTGCACGCGGATGCCGAGCTGGAATCCCGCGCGGTCGGTCTCATGCTGGAGGCCGGCCGCGAGGTTCCAGTTGCCGTAGCGGAACTGGTTGTCGACGGTCTTTTCCCCGGGCTGGATCACACCGCCCGGCGTCGTGAGCGCCGTATCGGCGTAGGCCCAGGTATGGCTGCGGCCGGGCTCGAAGATCAGCTCCATGGAGTACGCTGTCGCCTTCGTGATCCTGCTCAGGCCGACACCGAAATTGAATGCCGTGGAGTTGCCCGGGTCGCGCGGGATATTGACGATGTTGTAGTTAGGGATCTTCGGATGCGACTTCGTGGCACCCGTGGCGATGAAGCCGATGCGCGTGCCTTCATCGCCGAGCGGCTGCGTGTAACGGAGGTGCGCGCCCCACGTGATCGTGCGGTCCTCGTTCAGCTCGTTCCACGAACGGATGAGCGGCTGGTTATCCACCCAGTTCCACTCCTGGTAGAGCACGTCGTGCGACATGTCGACATCGCTGCGCAGCACGACGGCGTCGAGACGACGCTCACCGCCCAGGTCGTGCGCCAGACCGAACTTCGCCTCACCGACCGAGCCGTCCTGATCGATCGCAATGCTCTGGCCGTACAGCAGATTCACCGCATCGACCGCGTCGAGGTCCGCGTGGTAGTAGCTCACGCCGATGGAGGTGGAGCGGCCCAGTCGCGCACCGATTGTGCCCTGCGCGTAGATGTTGCTCGACGAGTTCTCCTGGAACACGCTCTGATCCCCCTGCCACGGGACCCAGCCCCAGCGGTTCGGGTTGTCCACCTGTTGCATCGCGAACGCGAACGTCCCGAAAACGGTCCGACCGGGAATCACTGCGGCGAGCGGGAACGACCGGCCGCCGAGCGTGCTGTTCGTCTCGCTGTAGACCGTCGGCAGCGCGAAGATACGCAATTGGTCGACGGCCGCGCCGCGCGCCGGGTTCGTGAACGGATCGAGCAGCGGGTCATCGATCGCGACGTGAACGTTCGCCATGCCCAGGTTCCGCGACGGCAGCAGCTGGAACTGCTCACCGAGAGGGATCGGCACGGTCTTGAGCGTGATGTGCTGTGCAGCAGCAGCCGCCGGAGCAGCAAGCAGAAGCGCGGCGGAGGCGATGATGCGAAATGGCGTGGTCATGGCTCGCCTTCCTGTGGATCGTCGGACGAGGCGCCGGGTGGCGCCTTCAATATAAGGAACGCGCCAGGGCGGTGTGGCGTGGCGTTGCGTGGAACCGGCAGCGGCCGGTCCGGCGGTGCGGATTTCGAACCCGCGACGGAACGCGCGGGTAGAATCGCCCATGTCGAGCCCCACCCGACTCTTTCTCGCGGCTGCCCTGGGCAGCCTGTGCGCCGCCGTTGCAGGCCCGTCGCCGGCGGCCGCGCAGGCGGTGCGCGGTGAGCTGCGCTGGGAGGAACGCGATGTCCCGCTGCCGGGTGCGCGCCTGCTGCTGCTGAGCGAGCGGGGGGCACACGTCGACTCCACCGTCACCGACGACGCAGGCCGCTTCCATCTGACTGCGCCCGAAGCGGGGACCTACTACCTGTACTTTCACAGCGATGGCTGGGCCAGCGTCACGTCGAATCCGGTCTCACTGGAGCGCGGCCGTGTCACCACCTTCGATTTCACCGTACGGCTCGTGGCCGGAGCGGCGATCCGCCAGATGAGTGACGTGATCAGGGCGAACGAGCAGCTGCAGTCGTCGCTGCCGGAGATCTGCGGCGGGGTGCTGGACGCGGAGCGGACGGGAGTGCTCGTGGGTGTCGTACGGGATCGGAAAACACGGCGGCCCATCGGCGGCGCCCGTGTTTCGGTCGGCACTGGCGCGGGAGGTGTCGCCCGCTCGACGCTTTCCAGCGAGACCGGTGTGTACGTCCTGTGCAACGTGCCGGTCGGCGCGGCGGTGAACGTCATCGCCGACGCGCCGGACGGGCGCTCGGAAAGAACGTCAGCGATCATCCGCGCGGGCACGATCAGCTGGTACGACCTGAATCTCCGTACGACCCGCCGCTGAGCCAGAGGGACGTTCAGCGCTCCCGGTCGGCGTCGTCCTTCAACTGCGACCGGATGTCCTCAGCCACGATGCCCACCACGAAGCCCGCCAGGGCACCGACGGGAATACTGAACAAGCCGGCCGGGACATAATCGTCGGCGGAGCTGTCGCGCTTCCCATACAGGTAGCCGACGCCAGCGCCTGCGGCGGCGCCGATGAGCGGCAACAGCATACGGAACCGCTCCTGCTCCTCCTGCTGGAGGTAGAAAGGGAACGAGTGCATTCCGGCGTGCGCGATGGCGTGACCGCCGACGTTCGGCAGCAGCCCTACGGTCGGCCGCGTGAGCGGCACGCGCCAGGATCCGGCCGGCACCCGCAGAGCCTCGGCTGCCGCGGCCGGCTCATGGATGGAGGCCTGCGCTACTACGTGCGCCGCGCAAATGCAGATGAGGGCGGCAGCTAGGAGGGATGCGCGCAGCCACCGTGGCAATATGGGGCTCCGTGGGGGCGCGCTGCCTGCGGCCGTCGCGGATGAGATTGCCCCGAGGGCGGTGGCGTTGACCCGGTGTGTTCTCATGCGCATTGTTCCCCTCATCCACCACTCCAGAGGTCGAATGAAGCTGCTCATTGCATCCATGCTGCTGTTTGGTGTCACGGCACCCTCACTCGCGCAGCGCCCCACCGCCGTCGAGCTCGGCATCCCCACCACGTGGCCACGCGGCGCCAGCAACGCCATCACCGATGTAGCAGGCGTCGAAGTGGGATACACGACACTCATCTCCGGCTCCGGTCCACTGCGCGTCGGCGAAGGTCCTGTCCGCACGGGCGTTACCGCGATCCTGCCACGCGGCCGTGCTGCCGGCGATACCGTGTTCGCCGGCTGGTTCTCGCTCAACGGCAATGGCGAGATGACGGGCACCACGTGGATCGAGCAGTCCGGCCGGATGGAAGGGCCGATGGCGATCACGAACACGCACAGCGTCGGCGTCGTGCGCGACGCGGTCATCGAATGGATGGCGGAACATCGCCCGGACTTCCTCTTCGCTCTTCCCGTCGTCGCGGAAACCTACGATGGCACGCTGAGCGACATCAATGGCATGCATGTGCAACGCGAGCACGTGTTCTCCGCGCTCGACAGCGCCCACGGTGGCCCCATCGCGCAGGGGAACGTCGGCGGCGGGACCGGCATGATGTGCTTCGGCCTCAAGGGCGGCACGGGCACCGCGTCGCGGGTCGTGCCCGAGACCGTCGGCGGCTACACCGTCGGCGTCCTCGTGCAGTGCAATTTCGGCAACCGTTTGCGTTTCGCACCGCTCGGCGTACCCGTCGGCCGCGAGCTGCCGACGACGCTGCGGCCGTGTCGCGCCCCCGGCGTCCAGCCGACGCGCCAGCAGTTCGCCGGCCTGCCGGAGTGCGCCGCGGCGGACGATGATGCGCGCGACGTGCAGATCCTGCCCGAGGGCGCCGGCTCGATCATCATCGTCATCGCGACTGACGCCCCGCTGCTGCCGCATCAGCTGAAGCGCGTTGCGACCCGCGCATCCATTGCGGTCGGTCGCGTCGGCGGCCTCGGCGAGACATCCTCCGGCGACATTTTCCTCGCCTTCTCCACCGCCAACCGCTCTGCGCTCGCGAGCGCCGACAACGTGTCGAGCTACGAATCCATATCGGACGAGCTGCTGAACCCGATCTACGCGGCCGCCGTCGAGGCGACGGAGGAAGCGATCCTGAACGCCATGCTCGCGGCCGAAACGATGACGGGTGCAGACGGTTTCAGGATCCACGCGCTCCCATCCGATTTCCTGATCGAGACGCTGCGGAAGTACGGCCGGATGTAGAACGACCCGCATGCCATCTGCGTGTGTGATGACAACGGCGGCGCTGTTCGAGCATGGACGTTCACCCGATGAACGTGGCGATCTGCTCCAGCGGCTTGCGCGTCAGCGTCGGAATGCGTGCGTCCGGCGCGGGGTAACCGGTCACAATCAGCATGACCGGCTTCTCGTTCTGCGGTCGGCCGAGGATCTCACTGAGAAACGCCATCGGATTGGGGGTGTGGGTCAGCGACGCCAGGCCGGCGTGATGCAGCGCAGCCAGCAGGAATCCAGTCGCGATACCCACTGACTCGTTCACGTAATAGTGCTTGCGCGTCGATCCGTCCTCCGAGGTGCCATAGCGCTGCGCGAACACCGCGATGAGGTACGGCGCAGCTTCCAGGTACGGCTTGGAGGCATCGGTGCCGAGTGGTGCGAGGGCTTCCAGCCATTCCGCGGGCGCCGTCGCGTAAAACTCCCGCTCCGCCTCTTCTGCGGCCGCGCGCAGCCTTGCCTTGATCGCCGGGTCGCTCACTACCACGAAGTGCCACGGCTGCTGGTGGGCACCGCTCGGTGCCGTCCCGGCGGCCCTGATACAGTCCTCGATCACGGAGCGCGGTACGGGACGGTCGCTGAAATGACGCGTGGTGCGGCGCCGCGCCATCTCGGCAGCGAACTCCGCCGCCCGCGCCTGCATCTCCTCCACGGGATACTCCCGGTACGTCGTCAGTGGCTCGAAGCTCTTTGCCGTCATGGCTCCCTGATCTGGTTCAGCGTCTGTTCGACGACAGCGCTGTCCCGGTTTTCCGACCCGGCCTCGACATTGTCCGAGTTCCCGACTCGGTGGGTTGCGAGCCAGACCGTGTGATTGCCGCATCCGGGATCATCAGCGCGGAATGCTTCCACGATGAAGCCGTTCGCGGCAAGGAGACGCTCGTATTCCGCCGCATCGAGGCTCGCGTGGTAGAGTGGCTGCTCCTCAAAGGAGCCGATCGCCTCGCCTTCCTCCGTGCCGCTCGTGAACATCAGCGGCGCGCCCTCGTGAATGTGCGCGGCAAAGCGCGCGAACATTTGCCGCTGATCGTCGATGCCCAGATGGAAGAAACTGTCCCAGGCGAGGATCCCGTCGAAGCGCCGGCCGAGGTCGAGGTCGCGCATGTCTGTCACGAGCCAGTCCGATCGTGGAAAACGGGCCCGGCAGCGTTCGATCATGGAGGGCGATGCGTCCACGCCGAAGACACGAACGCCGCTCTCGATGATATAGCGGGCAATCGGCTCGCCCATGCCGCACCCGACGTCGAGTACGGTACCGCCGGGGGTGACGCGGCTCAGAAAGCGATCGAGCCACTCACGTTCCTGGAGCGAGCGCGTGCGATCCCGGTCATACGCGCTGACGTTGCGCTCGTAGAGGGCAACGACGTCGTCTTTGTACGGGTTCGGGGTCACCTGGGGTGCTCCTCTGCATCTCGAACAAAAACAGCCACCTCAGCGCAGCTCCTTCCGGAAGAACACCTCTTCCGAACCATCGTCATTGAGGCCTCGGAGTCGACCACACTCACCGAATCCCATATGGATGTGCCACTGCTGCGGCTCCTGCTCGTTCGACTGTGAAGAACTCAGCAGCAGATTGTACCCTCTGCCGTTCAGTTCCTTCTCGATAAACTCCAGGAGCGCTCGTCCGACACCTTGCCGTCGGCGATCGTGCCGCACGCGAATGAGTGTGATGTACGGCAGCCTGGACCACAGGAATTCGATCCGCGCATATCCGAGCGGCACGCCCGCCTCATCGGCTACGACCACCTCATTGTCATCGATCTTCCGAATCAGGACATCGACCGGAAGGTAGCCGTCCTGACCGACGAACTCACGATCCTCGCGTGTGGCGTAGCGGATATCAGGCATGTGCGTGGTCTCGACGGAGAGAGGATGGCAGGCGCGACGACT
Organism: Longimicrobiales bacterium; assembly: GCA_035461765.1. Lineage (GTDB taxonomy): Bacteria > Gemmatimonadota > Gemmatimonadetes > Longimicrobiales > RSA9 > SH-MAG3. The sequence continues at coordinate 9,107 of DATHUY010000017.1, read as the reverse complement.
CCAGCGACAGGGTCCCGGCCTCCGCTACACTACTGACGATCGGAGCCTGCGGCTGCCCGGAAGCTCGCTACCGGACCTGCGTGCTATCGGAGACACGACTCACCGCCGCGATCTCGCTGAAGAGGGGCTCGAAAGCCCTCAGATCACCAGTTGCAAACTCACCCAGCGGGCCGCCGCCTGCGCTCCCTGTGGCAGTGAGCAGATAGAGCGAGTCACGGTGGATTACGTAGTATTGAACAACTCGCTCATCGACCTGATCCGCGACGCCCCCCTCGACGACCACGCGCAAACCTGTCGTCCCCATGACCGTGGCCTCCGCCGGAGGCTCCGCGTGCAAGCGATAATTCTCACCGAGTCCGACCCTTCGGTCAGCAGAGAGCGTGGCCACAAATTCGGCCGCCGCCGCTTTGAGCGCCTCGACCTCACTGCCGCCTCTATCGAGGACCTCGGTGATGGTCGAGTGGCGATCGACAGGAAGCCGGAGCAGCTCGACGGATCCGACGTGCGCGTTGCCACGCGCAACGCACAGAAACGGACCCTCTCCCTCGCAGAATTCGAACGTCCAGCCTGGGGACCGGAACGCGATTGCACGCCTGTTCCAGTCGACCACTCCGGCCGAAATCTCTCCGCCTGCCTCCTGGAGGTCTCGTCGCCCAGTCGGCGCGTCACCGCACGCGGATGTAAAGGCAAGGACGCAAACGAGCACGCGCGTCAGTCGGGCGAGCGGCATGGGGCGCAGCATCGACATGTACCCGGCACCGAACTCACGCGCTATCGACATGGGTCCATTCACGCGACGTGTGTGGGATCCGACAGTTGCACCGTCAATAATTGACGATCGTTGTCAGTAAACCCGGCCCTTCGATAGACCGCCTGACCGGGTCCGTTGTCTCTGCCGACCTCGAGATGGATGGCTCGGACGCCAGCTTGTCCGGCCCACGTCTTCACTGATTCCAGTGTCCGGTGCCCCAGGCCACGGCCCCGGTGGCTCAGTCGGATATAGAAATCGTCGACGAACGCCGACATCCCGCCGTACTCCATGCTGAAACTCATCGTCAGCACGATGTATCCGACGTCCTCCCCGGACTCGACGATGATCCACACCCTCCCGAGCCCGGAATTCTGAAGCACATGCGTGAAGGCGGCATGGGCGCGTTGTCGGTTCAGGGGGTAGTTCGCTTCTTCATAGAACACTGCCATCATGTCCACGAGACGGTCGCAATCCTCGAGACGCGCCTCGCGCAGGCCGAATGACGTCGCTCGACTCATGACACCTGATAAAGATAGGGCATCCGTGCTACAGCTCCCGCAGCCAGATGTTGCGGAAGCTGATCGGCGGACTCGGATCCTGATGCGCCTGAAGGACGACAGGCGACGATTCGTACGGGGTGTACGCGGGCGCCCCGCGGTATCGCGTCTCTCCATGCAACTCGAAGTTGTCCTGGACGAGAACACCGTTGAAGAACACGGTTATTCGAGCCGGACTGAGGACGGCGCCCTGCGCATCGAATCGCGGAGCGCGCCATACAACATCGTATGTCTGCCACTGACCAGGCGGTCGGCTCGGGTTCACGAGCGGGATTGACTGCTTGTAGACGCTGCCTGCCATACCGTTTACGTACGTCTCGTTCTGGTAGGAGTCGAGAATCTGGAGCTCGTACCCCGTTCCCGCGGTAGAAAGGAAGAGCCCGCTGTTGCCGCGCGCCTGACCTTCGCCGGTAATGCCGTCGGGAATGCGCCACTCGATATGGATCTGGAAGTCGCGGAACGACCGCCTGGTCCGGATGTCTCCTGCCCTCTTGTTCACCGTCATGATGCCGTCGGCGACGATCCAGCCGGCCGGCGATTCATCATTGGCTGACATCCATTCGTCCAGGCTCTCGCCATCGAAGAGAACGAGCGCATCTGACGGGGCGGGTATCGGAACCCCGGCGGTCGGAGCCGTGACAACGCGGGGAACGGGAGTCCAAACCTCGGTTTCCTCGGGCTGAGCCTGACCTGCGGGATCCTGCCCCACTGCACCCGACGTGAGACAGGTCGCTGCGAAGGCCGCCACCATCGTGCTGCCAAAGAAGTTTGCCATCCTGCCCCGGTAGGTTGACCTCATCGAAACGCCCCGGCAGCACGTCTCCAAAGAAACACTGACCACAGACCGTCCGCAATCCACTGGAATTCAGGACGCGATGCCGCCGCGTGGCCTCTGCGAGCTGTTGGTTGCGGCGAGACGCGATACGAGCTCTCACCAGCTCCCGCACTGACTGATCTGCTCGTCAGCTGCGCCCAACGCTACGCCGCGGATCCTGGCCACCATTTCGACTACTTCCGTTGGGGGGCGATCTGCGACCATCGCTCTTCGCGCTCACCTTCGGTAGTGTCCTCGACGCGACTGGCGATCGTCCACACATGGCCGAATGGATCGACGATCCAAGCCGTCCGGTCGCCCCAGAACTGATTCGCGGCGTCAACGAGAACCCGAGCTCCATGAGTGGTCGCTCGTGCCACCGTGGCGTCGACGTCAGCGACGTACGCGAAGATGACGACCGGCGAACTACCGTCCGGATTTGCAGCACGGCTCGGCACGCCCGGCCATTCCGCCTCTATCATGATCATGCCACCACTGAGGAGCAGCATGGCGTGTACAGTCCGGCTATCGGGGCCGGACCTCCTGCCCAACTCCTCTGCACCGAGTGCCGTTACATAGAAATCCACCGCGGCATCAGGATCAGAGCAGAACAGCCGCGGTATGATGGGCGAGGAGTTATCCGGTATGCCCTTACGTGACTCCGCCATGGCACTCTCCTTCCCGAGGCTGGTGATTGGACGCAGCAGGCGGTCAGGCGGCCGATGTGTCACTATCGAGGCGGCCACGCTCTCGTAGCGTTGACAGCACACGTTCCACGAACGGACCCTTCGCCACTGCGTATTCTGCCTTATCCCATCCGACTTCGTTCGCGACGCGATATTTCTCCGTCGCGTACGCGGCGGCTAGCGCGGCGTCGGCCCGCAGCGCGTCACGGAACGCGAGCTTCTCATCCCACGCCACTGCGGGCAGCACATAGAGGTGGATCTGGGCGAGGCGGATTGCGTTCTCGTCGCGGACATAGTAGCGGCGACGCGGGTCATCGCCGTAAGGGCCGCGGTACTCATACCCGAGCTCTCTCAGCGGCTTGATACATTCGTCCGCGGCAGACTCGCTGGCGACTCCCACCGCGAGGTCGAGGACCGGTTTCCCCGGGACGCCCGGGATGGCCGTGCTGCCGACATGCTCAATGGAGGGCGTTTCATGCAACGCAGATCGCAGGCGGGCGGCCTCGGCCTCGAAACGAGCGGGCCAAGCGGGATCGTACGGGACCAGGCTGAGCGTTGCGGCCATTAGTAACCCACGAAGCCTGGAGACTCAATGAGTGGAGTGGACTCCTTCCAATCTAGCTGGCTGGAGTCGGAGGTGCCGATGGTGCTGGCCTGACGCCCATCTGCCACGCGTCCTCCTCGTCCATGTCCTGAGGCTGATGGATTGCCTTACGGAACGACGCGCCGATATCAGCACTCCATCGGTTCTCGTACTGCATATGCTGAGTAATCGCATTGAGCGTCGCCCCACGAATAGCGCGGGTGTTCTGGCGAATCTGAATCGCCAGGTACCCCAGCGTGATGATGACCCCGGTCGCGGCGACCACGTCCGCAGTTGCGCCTATGGCTTCCCAGTTCATCTGGTGACGTCTGCAAAGGTTCCGATGTCACACATTCACACTGATGGACGCGGTTCACTGGGTGTTCGCGACAAGAGGTTGTTCGAATGGGCACTCGACCTGGCCGCCTCTCCCGATACCCCAGTCACGGAGCACAGACGCCTGGATACAGGCGGAGGAATCGTGCGTCCGGCTGCGCCTGAAGAAAATATTGATATATGTCGACATCGGGGTATTCCAACGGTAGACCACCCGTTGGTAATGGGCATTCGGACCGACACTCAAGGTCAGATTCCACGCGTTGGTGGACACAGCGTGCGCCTCTCCACGTTGTTACTTGCTACCGTGAGCAAGGAGCTGGTAGAAGCGGTCCCGGTGAGCCGCCCATGTCGGACCGAGTCGCGCCAGCTCAGCCAATCGCTGCTCGGCCTCAGCGCCAGAAACCCTCTCGGTCCATTGACTGAGCCACCCATTTCGAGTGTGCTCGTCGAGCAAAGAACCGCCGGTATGAATGTCGGCAGCGAGATGAAGTGCTGCCCCGAATGGACCGACGAAATGAAACCACGGTCCATCAGCAACTGCCAGCGTGTCTTTATCATCCGGCCGAGATTTGGATTGCGCTCGAATATCGTCCGTCAATGCGGCGGTTTCCGCCAGAGCTTCGTGGGCGTCGCGTCCAAGTAGTATCCACGCCGCGGCATGCTCCTGTTCGGTGAACGGCAAGTTTGGATGGATGAGTTCACGATGCATGATCCTTAGCCCTGCGATGACATGCTGGTCTCGTTCACGCGCGTACGTGGTCTAACGCCCAAGGGTCAGCTGCGAGCCTTACCAGCGCCCTCACATCTGAACTGCGATACGAGTTGCTACCAGCGGCCTCACGCCGACCGATCTGCTTGTCAGCTTCACCCAACGTTGGACCGCCGGCGGCGCAGCGAGCCTTACGGTGTGCTGAACCCGCAGTACATGATCTGCTATAGTCCTACACAACCAAAGAGTCCGGGGTTAGTCGTGTGCGAGCTACTGCTGTCGCGAACGCGCGGATGCATCGTGTCATGCGTAACTGCTTGCTTCGCTGTGGGTCACCTTGCGGAATGGCCCAGTACTGTGCCCAGACCGACCAGCACACTGAACTCGTTCAGGCCGCTGCCTTCATCGCCGAACAGCCGCCTGTAGCGACCTTCCACCCGGACGCCAAGAGTCTCGCTCACGATCGTACGATAACCGACACCACCCCCGGCGGCATAGATGCTGTCATTGCTCCCGCTGCCAAAGCCCGTGGTGAATCCGACGTTCAGCAGCCCGAATACCGAGCCGGCCGAGGGGTCGCCGAAGAACTGATCGATCTGCATCGCGCCGGTGAACAGGCCGGAGCTGCCGCCATCGTTGCCCACGCGCAGGAATCCCACCTGCGGCTCCAGTGCCAGCGTGGGTCGCACGAACATCATCGCGTGTACCGTACTCGACATGAAGAAGATGCCGCCACCCGGAAATGACAGCACGCTGGTGCTGCTCCCATCCTCGCTGTAGACCGTGAGACCCCCGCGGAACCCGATCTCCGGACGCGGATTCGCGCTGGCCTGGGCGGACAGTGTTTCCGCGGCTACCGCGCTGATCGCCAGCACGCTGACTGCCAGCGTGCACAGCTGTGTGATGCGCCTCATGGCAAATCTCCTTGCACGTGTAGGATTGGAACATCGAATTCTAGTTTGACGACTGGAAGCGTATCGAGTGTGAAACTAGGCGGTCTAACGCCTCAAGTTAAGCTGCAGGCCCGTCCAGCACCTGTGACATTTGAACTGCGATACGAGTTCTCACCAGCTGCTTTGCACAGAATATGTCCGCCTGCCAGCTTCAACGCTCACGTTAGGACGCATTGCTGACGCCCTGCATGCTGCATCCAATGCGGTCCCCGCAACGTTCTTCCGACATGGCACCCTTCGGTGCAGTGGAGGACGCATCACGGCCAAGGATCAGTGGCGGACTGCCAGCTTCGCTGTGAACACGTGGCATTCGAGGTCAGGAAAGCGCATGAATATCGCATTCGAGCACTAATTCTCGGTCCCCGTGGTGACCGTTTCGAGCACGGTCCAGCCATGCGTCGGTTCGAGCGCTAGAGAAGCTCGTGTGAACCATCCTGAATACCCCCAAGGATCCTTGAATGTTGAGTAGACAGCGTGTACGTAGGCTCTTTCGCCGATGATAATCGGCGCAGACACACTAAGGATACTGATCTCCTCAAGCTCCTGGTCCATTGCTATCAGCTGAGCGCCTGGAACCGTTCGAGCAATAGAATCGAGCCATGCCGAGGCGGGCAGGCTATCGTGACGTTCAGAGAAGGGCGCTATGCGCACCGACATCGAATCGGCCGGGATTAGCCGCGGGTTCAACAGTACCCCGGAGTCTCGCGCGACGAGGTGAGCCAATGTCGCCCGCAGGATGGCGGAGGAATCCGAACGGAGCGCTTCGTTCGGCGTTTGCGGAGGATCGCAAGCGGACGCGGACATGATCGCGCCGATTACGACCATGGCACGACAACTCGTTAGTTTCACGAACTCATGCGTCCTAACGCTGTATATGCTGCGTACCAAATACACACCGTCCCGCAGAACTCGCAATCTTTTGCGACCTTCTTCCTCTGCCACACCATTGCTGCATAGGCCCGCGGCACAACCGTATCCGTGCCGCGATCTATGCGACGCCCCTGACTCCCATGACCGGTCAGGCAGGACGCTTACCGTGCAACTGAAAGGGTCGCCGGGATCCGCGACCGGCACCGCGACCCGAGTCGTGCTCGAGCAGGGGAAAATGTCCCATATGCGTGAGTGGGGCTGACCGTTCAGCGCGCCCCCTACGGTCATTCGTTCAGATACACGACACGGCGGGAGATGCCCACGATTCCCAGCAGATTTCTGTCTTCGTCCAGAACGGGCATATCCGTTACGTGAACGGTGAACCGCGCTCCGTTCTTTGCTCTGACCAGGAACTCGCCCGACCACGGTTGGCCTCGATTGAGCGCGTTCATGATCTCATTGGCTTCCGACAGGGCGAGTTCCCCGGGAGTGACCTCGACGATGTCTTTCCCGATAGCTTCGCCAGCGGTCCAGCCATAAAGAAGTTCTGCTCTCTCGTTCCAATACACGATTCGACCATCGGGCTCTGTCGCTATGACCGCCCGCTCACCCGTATCCACCTCCGAGACACGGCGTTGTAGTGCTGGATGCACAGGCACCTCCCTTCAGGCACTGCGCCAGAATACGTTCGGCATGCGTGGGTTCGCAAACCTGAAAAGATATGCGGGAGGCTGTCACCACGCGTACTGCACGATGGTCGGCACATCAGCGGAATCGCTGTAAATTCCGGTCAGGCGCCGCTGCTCAACCACCCACGGCCTGAACCGGCCGGGCAGTGTGATACGGCCCTCAATCGAGGCGTCAGCGCGGACCAGGTCCCACACCACCTCATCCGTGTCCATCGGGTAGACGGGGCTCAGGTCCAGCCTCTGCACGAGCAGGAGATCCTCCTCGCCAGCCACCATCCTGCCCACTGCCGGGCGGTAGCGAACATACGGCAGCCTTCGGAGCGCACGCTTCCGTTTGGCGGTAAGTGCTTCCACTCCCGCTGCACCGAACGACTGCTCTATTCGGTTCAGTGCACTGTCCACGTCGCGCGACGTCACTTCCCGGCGCGGCACGTCGAGCCTGAGCCGGCCCATCGGTTCGCCGTCGCGGGACAGCACGTCGATGTGAACGCCGTCCTGCCGGCTCACGTAGATCGAGCCGCCGGGCGCGACGACGAAACTCGAGCGCCCGGCGAACAAGGCAGGGGCATCCATGCCGGTGTCGACCCGATGAATGTGGTCCGTGATCACGCCGGCGATGGCCGGTAGCACTTCGCCCGCGCGCGTCAGCGGATGAATGGGCACGGTATCGGCGAACGTACCGTCCGGCGGGCGCGAGCGCCGGCCGGAGAAACTGGTGATCAGCCGACCGTCTGCAGGCGCCAGCGACTGGGGGTGCGGGAGGAAGTTCGGCGTGCCGCCGGCGGCTCGCGTGTCGATCGCAACGCGACTCAGGAAGGTCCCATCCACCAGGAACTGACTGAGTCCCCGTTGATCGATGATGAACAGCGTGTCACCCGATATGGCCATGCGGTCGGGCCGGCGCAGCTCGCCCGGGCCGTCGCCCTCGCCGCCGAAGCGCCGCACGAGGCGACCCGCTCCATCGAACACGAAGACCTCGCACGCCATCTGGTCGAGCGCGATGATCGTGTCGCCACGCGTGACCAAGCCCGGGAGATGCGAGAAGCCCGCGCCTTCTCCATCAATGACGACGGCCTCGCGGACCTCGAGAGCAGGTGCGCTCTCCAGCGCGACAGGGTCGATTACCGTTACGGCCACGCCGTCATCAGGCGCGGGCACGTCGATCACCTCAGGGCCGCAGCCCGTCGCAACGAGCACCAGCACAAGGGCGGCCGCAACGTTCTTCATGCGTGGCTCCGGTGCGTCGTATCGCAGCCGGCGCCCGGGCGATGAAATCGATGTGGAATCAGACGGCACCGTGGAAGGCACCCTCTTCACGAAACGGTGTCAACCTCCACCGCCGGCTTCTGCGCCGTCATCATTACGGCCTTCACACCGAACGCTTCTGCGGACGACTGCGTCGAAGGCTTGCGGAAGCGGAAGTTCGGCACCACCGCTGACTTCACCCGCTGAAAACCCGACTCCTCGAGAAGCCGGAACATCTCTCCTTCCAGGAGAGCGCCTCCTATTCAGCTGGCCCAGAGCTTGGGGTCGTTCACGATCGACTGCGACAGCGCCTTGCCACTCACGATGTCGGTGATCGAGATGCGTCCGCCCGCCTTCAGCACGCGGTACATCTCCTCGACCACGCGACGCTTGCGGAACGACAGGTTGATGACACCATTCGAGATCACCACGTCCACCGACTCGTCCGGCACCGGTATCTCTTCCATGCGACCCTCGTGGCACTCGAGCACCGCACCCGTCGCAGCCATGTTCGCCTGCGCCTTCCTGCACATCGACGGATTCAGGTCGACGCCGATCACACGGCCGCTCGGACCGGCACGCTGCGCGGCGATGATCGCATCGAGGCCGGCGCCGCTGCCGAGATCGAGGACGGTTTCGCCCGCCTGGATGTTGCTGCGAAGATGGGGATTGCCGACACCAGCGAACGAGGACACCGCGCCGTCGGGCACGCGGTCGAGCGCATCGCTGTCGTAGCCGAAGAGCTCGGCGGCCTCACGGCCGTGATAGAAGTGGAACTCCGCATCCGGATCATCCGCCACTTCCTGGTACATGCGGATGATCTCGTCCTTGAGGACACCCTCCAGTGATGCCTGGGCGTCTGCTGCATCCATGAAGCCTCCCGGGTTGAGGTTGCGATGCCGCACGCGGGC
>DATHUY010000016.1 GCA_035461765.1 Longimicrobiales bacterium | reverse complement strand
GACAGCTTCTTCACCTCACGCGCACCCGCGTACCGACGCTCGCGATCCACCCCGCGGATCTCGAGCGCGGTTTCTGGCCGCGCATACTCCGGCTCACGGAGGATCTCCTCGAATCCGGATACGAACCGGCCACGCCGACGGATCTGCTGCACGGCGGGATAGCGAAGCCGCGCTCATTGACCGCGCCGCTCGAGACGCGTGATGCTGAACCCTAGAACAATTCACGGGCCAGCCGAGGCGAGTGATGCTGAAGTCGATCTTTGACGGCATCATGGAACGGCGCGCGGCTCGGCTCATGGAGCAGGTGCGCGGATGGCTGCCGACGGAGGGGCCGCTGCTCGACCTCGGCTCGGGGACCGGGCACTTCGCGGCACGACTGGAGCGGGAGCTGGGTGTCGAGGTCGTCACCGCCGATGTGACCGACATGCATGTCACCGGGCGGGCGCCGGTCATCGTCGCCGATGGTGTCCTGCCGTTCGGCGACGGTACGTTCCCGGCAGTACTCCTCTTCTTCATGCTCGCCTACCCCGAACACCCCACTGCTGTCCTGACTGAAGCAGCACGCGTCAGCAGTGGGCCGATCATCGTGGTGCAATCGCTCTACTCGGGTCGGCTCGGTCACCTGTGGCACCGCTGGCGCGAGTTCGTCTGGACGATCATCGCGTTCCACGTATCGAAGCTGATCGGCTACGTGCCGCGGGAGGCGAAGTTCACGATGAGTACGCGTCGGTTCTATACGGCGCGCGCGCTCGAGCGCGAGGCGGCAGCGGCGGGACTGCGTATGCGGTCGCGACGCGAGCGCCCGGTGCTGCCGGGCCGCGCACTCATGGTCGCGGCGTGGATGCTGGAGCGCGATGACTGACATCCGCCTGTCGTTCGTGATTCCCGCGCGCAACGAGGAGGCGCTGATCGGCGAAGTGCTGGAGGCGATTCTGAGGAACGTGGCCGACGCGTCTGGCGTCTCGCGGCAGGACCTCTGGCTGCCGGACACGTGCTTCGAAGTCATCGTGGCCGATGACGCGAGCGAGGATGCGACGGCGGCGATCGTGGCCGGCTTCGCCGATGACGCAGGCGTACGACTGGTCAGGTGCGCGGGCGGTACGTGCGCCGCGGCACGCAACGCCGGTACCGCGGCCAGCTCCGGCCGGCTGCTCTGCTTCGTTGATGCCGACACCATCATCCCGGGCCGCGCCATCCATCGCATGCTGGAGCTTCACGAGGACGACGGGAGGTGCCTCGTGCTCTATCGGCTCGCCTCGCGGGAGCCGGGGATCCGCGCGTGGCTGTGGTGGCGGTTCTGGGGACTCGCGCGACATCTCCCGCTGGCGCGCGCCAAGTCGATGCCCGCGTTCATGAGCTGCAGCCGCGCACACTTCGAGCGATACGGGCCGTTCGATGAATCGCGCACGATCGCCGAGGAATGGCCGCTGACCGGCGCTGCCTACAGGTACGGCCTGTTCCTGTACGATCGCAGCCTCACCGCGCTGACATCCAGCAGGCGCATGGAGCTGCGTCCGTTCGGGTACGTCCGGACGTTCGTCAAATGGGTGTCGGTGGTCATCTTTCCGTCAGCGCGCACCTCCTACGCCGATCGCATTCGACACGGGACCGGCACACCATGATGCAGACGAAGACGTTGTTGCTGGTGCTGGCCGCCGTCGTATTCTCGGTGATCGGCCAGCTCTTCCTGAAGTCAGGCGCTCAGCATCTGGCCGGGCATGGCCGTGTTCAGTTCCTGCTGGCCGCGTTCCGCAACGCACATGTCGTGGCCGGGCTCGCGGCGTGGGCCGCGTCCACGATCTGCTGGCTCTATGTGCTGCGCGTAGCGCCGCTGTCGCGGGCGTACGGCCTCACGAGTCTGACGTACGTGCTCATCCTGCTCGCGAGCGTGCACCTGTATGACGAACAGGTCCGGCGCGTCCACGTCGTGGGGACCGTGCTCATCGTCATCGGCATCGCCTGTCTGCTCTCCGGGGATTAGCGCGTTGCGACGGCTTGCGGAAGCCGCCTGGTTTTCTGTCTGCCTCACGCTCGGACGCATGCTCCGCTCCGCGAGGTACGCGGACGTTCACATCAGCAACCGCGATGGCGTGCGTGAGGTGCGCAAGCGCCGTCGCTTCCATGCGCCGCTCCTGATTCGGATGGGCGATCCACTCGTCGCGATTCTGAACACCGGTGTACGCGTCCTGCCGCAACGTGACTGGGAGGAGCGCGAGCGCGTGCTCTACCGGGAACTGCACAATGCCTCGATCCAGGTCGAGAGCGACGGCACGCTCGTCCTGCCGTACCTGCCCGGAGTGACGCTGGCGACGTTGCTGGAGGATCACCAGCTCGAGGAGTCCGCCTGCAGAGTCGCCATCGAACGCGCGGTCGTCGCGCTGCTGGAATTGCATAGACGCGGTTTCACGCATGGCGATGCCATGGCCGAGAACGTGATGATCCATGTCGCGACCGGCGTCGCGCACTGGTTCGACTTCGAGACCGTGCACGATGCGCGTCGTTCGATGGTATGGCGGCGTGCGGACGACGTGCGCGCCCTGCTCGCGACATGTCTGCTGCGGACTTCACCCGCCGAGTTCGACCGTGCGCTGCATTACGTCCTGGATGTCTACGCGGACGAGGAAGTGGCTCGACTCGTGGCCGCGGGCTTCGCCTCGGTATGGCAGCGCCCGCTCATCTTCCATCTCGGGCAGGCGGGCCTGGCACTCGAGCAGTATCGCGAGATCGATCGCCTGCTGAGGACGCGCGCGGAGTGACCAACAATGCCGACGCCTACGTCTCCTCACGCGGTCCTGCATCAGGACGAGACGGTGTCGCCGTCTCGGCGCGCCGCGTAATGACCTCGACTTCCCGCTGCGCATCCGCGAGCAGATTCACGTCCTGCGCGACGAGGAGTGCCGAGTCCATCAGGGTGGTGAGCGGCGCGAGATCGTTCGCATTGGAGTGCAGACGGAGGAGGTCGAGCCGGATGCTCTCCAGTGCCGCAACGCTGTCGGCGAGGTGCGTCCGCGCCTTGTCGCGCCGCGCGGCCAGAACGTCTGCGTCGTTCGATCCTGATGCCTCGAGTGCCGCGATCACATCCAGCTCCGCGCGCGCTTCGGCCGCGTGCGCCTCGAGCGCAGCGACGGTAGCGGGCAGCTCGGCCAGCTGATCGCGGTAGGTTTTCGGCAGCAGCGCGAACAGCTCGGATGCAGCGATGCCGAGCGCGGACTCCGTGGCGCGGAACGCCAGCTCGCCGGCGACGTTCGAGCGCTCGGGCGCGCCGAGCCGGCGGGCGAGCCATTCGCCGGCGCTGCTGTTCCACAGGCGATCGCGGATTCCCGTCTGCCACCACTTGCGGATGCCGGTGGGAATGAACTGCACGTCGAGTGCGTTGCTCACCGCGCCGAGCAGCATGGTGCTGAACAGGGACGCGAGCAGCAGGATCACCGCAATCTGATTTTCCTGGATCACGCCCTGGAGGAGCAATCCCGCGATGGCAGTGAGCCAGGCCGCGGATCCGATTGTGACGATGCGCAGAGCCTGGCGCGGCGCGCTTTCCTCGTCCTCGCGTGTGACGGCCTCCGCCTCGGCGCGCTCCCGCCGCGCGACGTCGAGTGCCGAGCGCAGGTCGGCCAGGCTGTGACCGGCCTTGAACTGCCGACGCGCCTGGTCGAGGTGGAAGCCGAGGATCGGCAGGAGCGGCGACACGGTGATGCCGGCAAGGAGCAGGAAGTCGCTCGGCGATGACCCCGGGTTGCCCGTCAGCCACGCGACGATGTTGCCCACCGTGAGCGTGGCGAAGCCGGCGGACCACCCGAGGTACGGAACGATGAGCGGATTCTGTGCGCTCAGCCATGCACGGAGTCTTGGCGGCAGCGGAGGCCGCGTATCGGGCGCAGAGGCGAGGGCTGCGGCGAGCGCCTCACCGTCCTGGAACCGGCCCGCCGGGTCGCGGGCGAGACACCGGTCGATCGCCGCGGCCAGCGCCGACGGCAGTCCTGGAGCGACGCTGACCACCGCTGGCGGCGCTTCGGTGACCTGTCGCACGAGCAGCGCCGGCAGCTTCGGCTCGTCGAAGGGCAGGCGGCCGCTGACGGCCAGGTACCCGACGACGCCGAGGGCGTAGAGGTCGCTGCGTCCGTCCAGAGTCTCATTCGCTGCCTGCTCCGGACTCATGAAGTGCGCGGTTCCCATGACGGGGTCGCTCACCGCCGTCGGATCTCCGCCGCCATGGGCGATGCCGAAGTCGGTCACGAGGGCGCGACCCGTTCCCGCCTCGAGGAGGATGTTGTCGGGCTTCACATCGCCATGCACGATGCCGCGACCGTGCGCGTAGGCGAGCGCCCACGCGACTTCGCGCAGCACGCGCGCGGCATCGGCCGGAGGGAGCGGACCGCGCGCGCGCAGCCTCTCGCCCAGCGTCTCGCCCTCGACGTAGCTCATCACGAAGAACACGATGCCATCCGCCTCGCCCACGCGATGGATCGGCACGATGTGCGGGTGCGACAGGCCCGCCGCGGTGCGCGCCTCGCGCACGAACCGTTCGCGGGCAGCCGCGTCCCCTGCAAGCTGCGGCGGCAGAACCTTGATGGCGACGTCGCGGTCCAGCTGCACGTCGCGCGCAAGATAGACCACGCCCATTCCGCCGCGGCCGAGCTCGCGCTGGAGCGAGTACTCGCCCGCGAGCGCCGCCTGCACGTCGAGAAATTCCGTGGATGGATTCTTCATGTTCCGCGACGGGTGCGGAGGTGTTCAGTGTGATGCAGTCGCCGCACGGCAGGCAGATGCTCCGCAGGCATCAGCAGCCACTCGATCATCGGGCGCAATCCCGCGCGCACGAGGAGCGGGTAGCAGCGCGCAACCGGCCGCAGCCACGCGGCAGACTTCAGGCCCAGCAGCCGACGGACATGCGCGGGAACCAGCATCGCCTGGATGCGCCGCAGCAGATGATACCGCCACGCGCCGAGGTGTTTCCGGTACTGCGCATACAACGCCTGTGTGCCCGGACCATTCAGCAGATCGCGGCGCAGGTGGTGCTCGCGATCCGACCTCCACTCTTCGTACGTCACCGGGAGGTCCGGGATCCGCAGTCCGACGCCCACGCGGTAGAAGACGTCATACAGGTCGCGCCGCTCGTCCGCCGTCAGCGGCCGCGCGAACAGCTCATGCGCCTTCTCCGAATAGTCGATGAGCATGTAGAGCACGTCGCGATGAGCCCAGTCGGGGATCTTCTGCCCGCGCTCGCGCTCGACCGCCTCGTGAATCGCACGGATGCGATCGAGCGTGCGCGCGGCCGTCGCTGTATCGGCAAAGACGATGTGCTGCGAATAGCCGGCCGTGGAGAAAAGCCGGTTGATGGGATCGGCCGGCAGCTTCCCCGTGAAGAACAGCCAGTCCACCGCGCGGTTGAGCGCGAACTCGGCCGCAGCGCCGGCGAAGACCATGAGCACCATGTCGCCGTCGCCCCAGATCCTCCGGACGACGGATCCACGATCGGCGAAATCTGCCTGATCGCGCTGGAGCTCCACGGCGGGGGCGTGGTCGTATGCAATCACCAGCTGGCCTCCCGATGCCCGGACCGTTCAAAGTACTCTGTATTACAAAGTACATGAACCGCCGAGACCCGTCAACCGGGCGCACCCGCCGCCGAACGATGTACCGGAACCCGTCAACCGGGCGCACCTGCCGCCGAACGATGTGAACCTGCTGGAGTGGTATCGCAGGGCTTCTTTTTGCGACGCAACGTGCGTCCCACAACCATCCATCTTAAGACGTCAAACTCGGCGAATGGAGGATTGACCGCGTTATGCGCGGTCAACTTTCCATTGGATCTTCCGGCTCTGGAGTTGATGGACGATTGACCGCGCATAGCGCGTCCAATATTCCGTTACGGCGCTTTCGCGCGCCGTGATGGAACATTGGCGGCGCAGAACCGCAGATACTTGGCGTGGAAGCATGATTCAGCTGTCCATCTGCTCCGTATACTCCTTCTTCGGACCGTGAAACCGATCGAACAGCGCGCGGTGACTCGCCAGCGAGTATTCGTCGTCACGCGTCGCGTAGTCACGGACCCAGGCGAGGAGGAAGTCGAGGTTCGCGTCCTGCGCTTCCTTCGACGGGTACTTATCCGGCTCCCATGGCCGCGCCCGGCAGTTCGCGACGCATACGTCAGGACCGGGATTGAGGAAGCGCATCTCGGTGGCCGCATCCAGAAGGTGCTCGAGGAGATCTGCGTAGCAGCCCTCTACCACCCATTCCTCGTGCGTCCGGACGAACGCGGCGATCTCCGCAGCGGACTCCGCCAGCGGTTTCCGGACTGCCGGCTCGCTCCACGCAAGCTGATCGAGATCCAGATGTGTGATACCGTGGCTTCGCGACAGGTCGCGCGCCATCGTTGACTTGCCGGAACCGGAGTTGCCGAAGATCAGTATGCGATGCATGGCCGCCTGTGATGTATGCGCCGGCGCGTCACCTGGGCTCGATCACGATGTGCTCACGGTGGCGCTCCCGACGCGCCGCGACGTCCGCGGCTGTCATCGCCGGCGCGGGCTGCCCTTCGGGCACGGTCCCGTCTCGGAACCAGCTCGACATGGTCGGGTCAGCAAATACGAAGGCGATGCTGATGGGTTCGGAGCCGGTGTTGCTCAACTCGACGCGTGTGCCGTGAGGAATGTAGATCGTGGTCCCTGCTTCGACGTCCGTGGGTCGGTCGTCCAGCAATGCGACGCCGCGGCCACGATGAATGAAGACGATCTCATCGGCGTGCGGGTGGTAGTGACGCTGGATCGACTCGCCGACCGGGATGTCCTCATAGCCCATGAAGAGTTGCGATGAGCCGCCGTTCGCTCCGTCCACCTTGATGATGACCGGAGTGTTCGTGTCACGCTGACCTCCCGGACGGGGTCGGCGCGTGCGACGCTCGCCCTCTGTCTCAGCCAGGACCAGGCCCGTTGCGGGCGCGGCGACGATCGCGGACGCCGCCGGCGGGGCCGGGCCGGGCCGCGGGGAACAGGCACCGATCGCGAGTATTCCGCAGCCGAACGCGGCCACGACAGCGACGCGTGGATTCAGTAGAGAGTGCGCCATTGGGTCCTCCGGAGGCCCGGCCGGCTGTCGCGCCGGCGCCGCCCTCCGAGCCCCGGGCCGACGGCCAGGGGAACGACAGGGAGAGGCACGAACGCTAACGGGGACCAGACCCGAACCACAAGGCGCGGACGCGGAGCACCGGCTGTACACCTGGCCACGACCGCCGCGGTTCGGGAACGGGATGTGGTCCGGTGTTCATGCTGCCGCGGATGAACGTATCTTGTCGTTACCGAGTGCATGATTCCCAAACCTGACTGAAGGCGCCGCGTCGCGTCCGAGCGATTCGTGAATCGAAACTCATTCCGCCTCAGCATCGCGGTTATCTTCGCGCTGTCGGCCGCGCCGCTCACCGCGCAACGTGCACCGCTGCCCGACAGCATCGTGCCGCCCGCATCCGCCGACAGCGCGATTGTATTCGCGCCCGTCGCCGATCAGTCTGCCGGCGAGCCGTTCTTCACTGCGACCGATGCCTGGCTCGGGCTCGGCTTCGCCGCGGGCGTCGTCGCGCTCGCGCCGCTCGACCTGACACTGGCGGACGCGCTCCAGGATTCGACGCTTCAGGTGCACGGCGTGCTCCGCGACTTCGCTGATGGCTTCCGCCTTCTCGGATTCCCCGGCACAGTCATCGTCGGCGGCTCGATGTACGCCATCGGCCGCGTCGGCGGCAATGACCGCCTCGCGGCCATGGGACTGCACAGCACGGAGGCCGTCGTCCTGTCGTTGGGAATCGTGGGCACCATCAAGGGCCTCGCCGGCCGCGCCCGCCCCGCGCGCAATCCCGACGATCCGTTCGACATGCGATTCGCCCGCGGACTCACGGAGGGCTCCGACTACCGCGCGTTCCCGTCCGGCCATACCGCCGCCGCGTTCGCGTTCGCCGCCGCAGTCACGTCGGAAATGCGGCGCCACTCGCCCGAGGCGTCACCCTGGGTCGGCGCGGCACTCTACACCGGCGCCGCGCTCGTCGGCGTCTCGCGCATCTACCACAACCGCCACTGGGCGAGCGACGTCATCGGCGGCGCAGCGATCGGCACGTTCAGCGGCCTCAAGGTCGTGCACTACCATTACCGCAATCCGGAAAACCCCCTCGACCGCTGGCTGCTGGCGACCATGATCCTGCCGACGACGGACGGCGGGCTGGCGATCGTCTGGACGGCGCCGATGAAGTGAGGGGCGATCGCCAGCAGGCAACTCTACCGTTTCGGCTCGTACCGCATCGCCACGGCCCCCGAGCTGAACTCCAGCCGGTCCACGAGCTTCAACTCGATGCGCCTCGACAGGCCCGCAAACACCGTTGGCCCGTGGCCCGAAATCGTGTGATGCACGACAAACTCATACTCGTCGATCAATCCCAGCGCCGCTGTCACAATCCAATACACGGCGTTGCTCAACACCATCGAAGGACTCCGCTTCCTCGTCTAGACCGCCGTTCTTCCCGCAATATCCTCATCCCACAGGTCCGGCCGCTCTCCGATGAACCGAGTCATCAGTTCGGTGCAGATCGGATCGTCCAGCAGGCGCACCTCCACTCCGTGCTCGCGTAGGAACGCAATGTTTCCCGGGAAGTTACGATCCTCACCGACTACGACCGTTCTGATGCCGAACTGAAGGATGGTACCACTGCACATCATGCAGGGACTGAGTGTCGTATACAACGTTACCTGGTCATAACGTGGCCGCCGGCCGGCTCGACGGAGACAGTCCATTTCACCATGTGCAGTCGGGTCCCCATCCTGGACCCGCCTGTTATGGCCTGATGCGATGACTTTACCGTCCTCAACCATTACCGCGCCAATCGGGAGTCCGCCTTCAATGTACGACTTGTGCGCCTGCTCATACGCCAGCCTCATGTAGTCGGCGTCACTGCGCAATTCGTCGTTCATCGGAACTCCTTCCAGGACTCTCGCCAGACATCCGGGAGTGCCGCGCGACAGGCCGGTGACCGGATTCCGCGCGAAGGCCACATGTCGCATAACGTGCTTCAATTGCCGGTGCTGCCCAGCGATTACTACTCTTGTCGCGGGTCCTATGAACTCCCGCCGTCCAGCAGTTCCCCAACAACCCTGTGATGGTCCAACAGGAAGCGACGTGACACCTGATAGTGCTCCGTCGACTCGTACTCAACCTGCTTCAGACCATCCACCTCGAGTGACCAGATTGCAGCTGTCGGGTACGCCAGCAGAATCGGCGAGTGCGTAGCGATGATGAACTGGGAGCCGGCCGCTACAAGGTCGTGAATTCTAACCAGAAGGGCCATCTGCCGAGTCGGGGAAAGCGCCGCCTCCGGCTCATCGAGTATGTAGAGCCCATTGCCTCGGAATCGCTCCATGATGAGGGAGAGGAACGACTCGCCATGCGATTGTTCGTGAAGCGAGCGAGCACCGTACGCGGCGCCAATCTTCGTCCCGAGTCCCGGGACCGCGTCAAGACGTTCGATCTCCGAAGCGACATTATAGAAGCTCTCCGCCCGGAGGAAGAAGCCGTCCTTCGGCCTCTGCAACCCTCGTTCGAGTCTCAGGAACTCAAGGAGTGACGAGTGTGAGGCTCGAGTGGAAAAGTTGAAGTTGACACTCCCGCCCTCGGCATTGAAGCCCCAGGCAACCGCTATGGCCTCGAGTAGTGTCGATTTGCCGCTCCCATTCTCTCCCACGAACATTGTCACCGGCGAATCCAGCCGAAGCGTGGAGAGCCCGTGAATTGCGGGGATAGAGAACGGGTAATGATCAAACGACGGAACGCGGTCCCGCCCCAATGTAATCCGTCGTATGAACTGCCTCGAATCGAGAGACTTGACCATTGCTCCCCCTGAGCGGGGCTGGTGTCTTATCATGAGAACCGATAGTCATTGACCAATGACTTGGGCAGGCTCCTCAGTTCCCGCTTCTCTCGCCGTGTCATCGCGGTAATAGCGACTGCGGCTGTCTCCCATGCATCGAGGCTTGGTGTGAATACGCGTCGCGTTCGCCGAAGGGCTCCGCCGCTGTCTCCCGGATCTCCATGCTCCTGGTGACGCTGGTCGCGCCAACCAACCGGCTGCTGAATCCTCGTTGAGTGCATCGAATGTCCGGGCGAAGCGGAGAGGGCCGGCGTCCCATGGATCCAGGCCCAGATCAAACACGATCATTGCGGCGGCTTCTCTCGCCGACGGTTCATTTTTCCAGGTAGCCGTCGGACGCGACACGCTTCTCTCCGCCGCTCACATCTATGATGACCTTGCCCGGGAGTTCACCCAGGTCGCTCGCTACTTGCTCGACTACCTCCCCAGGAACTGCAAGGATGATAACCTGGGCCTTTGCCGCGGCTTCGCGCGGGCTCACTGCCGAAGCTCGAGAGCCTGAGAGCTGCACCAGCGTTCGCACCGCGTCTCGCGCAGGGTCCCGGCTGCCGAAGACAACGGGATAGCCACTCTTGCCCAAAGCCGGCCCGAGTACCACTGCCAGATTTCCAGTGCCTATGATCGCGACCGTCGGCTTGTCCTGCGCCCTCAGTTGCACAGACGGCAGTGCTGTAGCGAGAACGGCGAGCAGGAAGATCCCGAACTTCATCCGTACCTCCCAAGATGACCTGGGCGCATGCAACAGCTGTTGCAATATGTCGTAGCGAATGTCGTATAACGAGATGTGGCTGATGACGCGCGCACGATGCAAGCAGGTACTCGCGCGGGCGCGACTCCGGGTAAATCCCCGAAGTCGCGCCCGCTGCAGCGGCTAGGCGGATGCTCCGCTGGCGGCCAGCTCGGAAAGCAGCCGATCGAGGTGCTGGTAGCTCGTCTCCATCCCGTCCGTCATGCCCGTCGCCATGGCCGCGTCCCGATCCTGCGCCGAGGCGTAATTCATCCGGGTGATCACCGTGGTGACGCCGCCGCTCTCCTCGAGCCGCACGGTGATATGGGCGGGGCCGTCTCCCATGCTGACGCCCATATCCCCCGGATCGAACGTCTCCGTGTTGCGCAGCAGCGCCGGGGCGCGCACCTCCAGGTATTCACCGTGAAAGCCGAACTCGGTACCATCCTCGTCCGAGCGCCAGCGCCAGCGAAAGCTCCCGCCCTCGCGCACGTCCATCTCGCACACCGGCATCGACCATCCGGCCCCCCCCAGCCATCGCTTCGCCAGCTCGGGCCGGGTGTACGCGTCCCAGACGAGCGCGCGCGGCGCCCGGAAGGAGCGGGTGACTTCGACCTCGCGGTCGCTCGGCAGTGTGACTTCTGCGGCCTGCTGCATTGTGCTCATGTTTCCCCCTGGTCATCGTGGTCCTGTACCGTGGCGCCCGGCTCGGCGCCCCCGCGGATTCCCTGAAGCTCGTCCAGCAGCGCGTCCAGCTGCTGGAAGTTGCCCTCCCACATCGCCCGGTACCGCTCGATCCACTCCGTCGCCGCAGCGAGCGGCTCCGGCTCCAGACGGCGCGGCCGCCTCTGCGCGTCCTGTCCCACCGTCACGAGTCCCGCCCGCTCCAGCACCTTCAGGTGCTTCGATATGGCCGGCTGGCTCATGTCGAATGGGGCAGCGAGCTCCCCTACGGAGGTTTCCCCCTCGGCAAGGCGTGCCAGGATGGCGCGCCGTGTCGAGTCGGAGAGAGCAAAAAAAATGGCGTCGAGCTGATCGGTCGATGTCATATTACCTTCAGGTTATCTAACCTTAAGGTTATACTAATGGAGGTGGAAGTCAAGCACCGTATGGGCACGCCCTCGTGTGTCTGCAGGACGCTGGGGGCGCGCACGCGCACGTCCGGGACGTGGCCTGATCGTCGTCGTGTCCAGCATCCCGCCAGGGCGTGTTCGTAGCTGCGGAGGCGTCAGTTTTGTGAAAGAAACTCCCCGCCGAGAGCATGGCCGATTCCGGCATCCAGGACTTCGGCGAGTCCTGAGCGCATTCCCTCGATCGTCGGGAGTACCACCAGATCCGGGACGATCCCAACACGCTGGGTCGGGGTGCCATCCGGATAGAACACGCCGATGCCGCTTATCATGGCCCGGAGACCTCCGGGGAGCGGGATGCTGGACACGTTCCCGTCCGCGCCTGCCGTGGTGCTTCCGACCACGATCGCATTCGGAGCGGCGCGGAACGCCATTGCGTGGTACTCGGCCGAGCTCTGCGTTGTCTCGTCCACGAGAATCACAACCTTGCCGCTGAACTGCGGTTGAAGCGGCGAGTGCACCTGGGGCTCCGTCCAGAGAAACGCGCCCGGATTCGTGGGATCGCCCTCCGTGAATCGCGCGAACGGCACAGCTCCCCCGACGAGATGACCGCCGAGGGCGAAGACCAGGAATTCGTCGGGGTAGCCCCGGCAGTCGATGACCAGTACCGCCGCGTCTCCAGCCTGCGCTATGTAGTCGGCCGCGTCGTGCGCCGCCGCACTCGATATCTTTACGTAGGCGACGCTGTCCGAGAGCATGCGGAACGGCGGACCGGAGAGGTCGTGCTGGTAGACGACGGACCATAAGCGCTCGACGGGCACGCGCTGAGCGACCGTGCTGAACGGCCCGTCGGCACCCACGCCCTCCAGAAGGACCGGACCCGTGCCGCGTGTTATGCTCCGCGCAATATCACGCAGGCGGGCGGCGTCATTGGAAGCCGGGTACCAGGCCCACAGCGAGTCCACGAGCGACTCGACGCTCTGGCCGTCGATGCGCGCGATCACATCACCGCGCTCCAGTCCGGTGGCGAGTCCTTCCACCTGCGCAGCGCCGCGGACCACGAGCTCTCCCTCCACGAACCGCAGGGCCAGTGGAGCCGTTTCGCTGCCCGCGGGCGGCTGGACGTGGAGGTCGCTCCACAGGTTTGCATGGGTGTCCTGGATCTGCCCGATCAGCCGGATCAGCGACAGCCGGTAGGTGTCGCCGTCCATCGACTGCATCATCTCTGGGATGAACTCGCGCAGAACCCCATCCCAGTCTTCGTCCATGATGTCACGGTACGGGAACCAGTACTGGATGATGTTCCAGAAACGGAAGAGGGCGAGGAGCCGATACCCGGCATCCACGTCCGAAAGCGTGTGATAATACGATTCACCGTAGAAATCGGGGTTGCCCGTGGCCGTGAACGAGATGTACCGCTGGGATTCCGACACCGGTCGGTTCCGATGCATCTCGACCAGACGCTCACTCAGAGCGGCGCCAAGGTGCGTGGCATCGTGGATCCAGCCGTTGTCGGGCTGCATGTACGCATCCGACGGAACCTGCGCGCAGGGGCTGCACCCCGGGATTGCTCCGAGGTCGTCGAGCCACGTCACGAGCGCGGCGGCTGCGCTCGCGCGATCCGGCGCTGCCAGCATGAGTGGCACCGCGCGGAACAGGTCGTAGTCCCAGTTGTGACTGCCGTCTACAAGTCGCGGATGGTGGTACTTCGCAAAACCCCACACCTGCGCCAGCAGTGCGAGGTTCTCGATCTGGACCGCCGTAAGATTCTGGGGGTCGATGCGCGACCCGGTGTCGAATTCCCTGTCCTCCACCGTGGGTGGCTTTTCCGACTCCGGCTCGACGGGCTCCGTGCACGCCGACAGGATCGCCATGGTCAGCACGAGCAGCGATGTGAGTACGGTCCTGGTGCTCGAATCACTGGTCACAGGCCAGCGCCTCCATCGCAACAGTTGCAAGCAGCACTTCTTCGCAATCCGTATTGTAGATCGAGCAGTAGCATATCTGAACGGCCACGCGGCCGACTGTCTCTGTCAGTGGTTCGCCGCCCGCCGCAGCCTCCCTGTGCCGCTTCACCTCGAAGAGGATGTACTCGCGGCCTGCCGGAAAGTAGTTTCCCCTGCCATAGCCGCGTGCGTTGATCTCCGTATCATCAGCCGAGAACATTTCCGTGACATGAACCCAAGGCGTCCCGCCGGCCGTGATGGTCGAGTCTTGCGCGATACCATCAACGTAAATCCGAAATGTGTTTACCACGGCGGGGCCGAGCCCGGTGCTTTCGACAGCCATTCTCACGAACTCTCCGGCGGCGTCCTCCCCGCTCACCACAGAGGCTCCCAGACGTGGCTGAACACTGAGCCGATTGTGGCGCCGATTCTCAGACCCCTCCCAGATCGCCAGCCCTATGGCAGCGAGAGCGATTACGAGAGTCAGCAGTGGCTGAAGCCGAAGCAGAACGTTGCCCCCACCCGGCGGAGGCCGTTCTGGAGTATCGGGTACCGGGATGTCGGCCATGGCCTTTGGCGTTCGAGGGATACTGATTACGGAGCCTTTTCATCAGGGGATCCGGGTCGGCGAACACCGGACCACCACAGCAGGCCGATGAACAGCACCTGGAGTGCGACGCGAGGGACGATCGGCGTCGCCGCAGCGCCTCCGATGGTTACGCCAGTCTGTGCAGCATGGATGTTTGCCGGCAGGACCGCGACCAGCAACGCGATCAGAGCCACGGCTGCGATGCGACGTGTGCGGGGCACCAGCAGCCCGATGGCGCCAAGAACCTCGCAGATCCCCGTGAATGTGACCATGAGCTCAGGGTTCGGGACAAATGGCGGAACCATTGCGACCAGATCGCCGCGCATGCTGTTGAAGTGCGCCACAGCCGTGAAGAAGAACATTGCGGCCAGGCCGACTCGAGTGCACGCCGCCCAGTCGCGTAGTCCAGGCACAGCCCAATGGCCGATCAGGCGGGCAAGCAGCGTAACGACGACGAGAACGATCAGCGGTGCCATGGACTCTCTCCGTCGTGAGACTGTGATCCACCGCGATGTAGGGCAGGCGCCGCGGAAATGAGCGCTCCACTGTCCTCAAGGCTGCAGATACTGCTGAATCCAGCCGCTGTCCTCGCGCACGAACAGCATTCGTTCGTGAAAGCGCGACTCGCTGAACCGCAGGAACTCCATCCGCTCTGGCCGAACGCAGTAGGCGCCCCAGTTCGGTGGGCGTAGGATCCGCACCCCGCGGCGCGCCTCCTCCTGAACGCGTGCACGCAGTGTCTGTGGATCGGTCAGGGGCTGGCTTTGAACGCTCACGACTGACACCGCCTGCGCATCCCGCGGCCTCGCCTGGAACAGGCGATCGGCGATAGCGCCGGATACGAGCGATGCGGCACCGGCGACTCTGACCTGCCTGCGGAGCGCAGTCCACCAGAATGTGAGTGACACCCGCGGAGAGCTATCGATCGACCGCGCCTTCGGCGACTCCAGGTGTGTGCCGAAGACGAAGCCCTCGGACGAAATCTCCTTCAGATCCACGAATCGGGCATCAACTCGCCCGGCGGGGTCGACAGTCGACAGGCAGAACGATGTGGGATACGACTCAGGCGACTGTCGAACCGCCTCGGACAACCAGTCCTGAAACAGGGCGACCGGATCTGCTGTGGCCGTGGCACTCACCGCCGCCTCACCCGTCCCGCAGCGCGACCATGGGATCGACCCGTGATGCGCGCAGCGCGGGCACGAGGTTCGCCAGTGCGGCCACTGCGGCGAGCGCGAGGAACGCGAGCGCGAAGCTCACGGGATCGAACGCACCGACGAAGAGTGCGCCGCGCAGCACGCGTGCGCCGGCGAGCGCGAGCACGCCGCCGAGCGCGCCGCCGACGGCGACGAGGATCAGCCCGCGCCGCAGGATCATGCCGATCACCGACGTCGTCTCCGCACCGAGCGCCTTGCGGATGCCGATCTCGCGCACGCGCCGGCTGACGGAGAACGCGACGACGCCGTAGAGGCCGACGGCAGCGAGCAGCAGAGCGAGCACACCCGACATCCCGATCAGCCACGCGCCGGCGCGCACGGGAAACAGCCGGACATCGATCGCGTCGCGCATGGTGCCCGTCTCGAGGAACACCAGCTCCGGATTCAACACTCTGAGCTCACGTACGAGCGTCGGTACGAGCGGCGCTGCTGGCGTCGCCGTGCGCACGATGTAGTTGGCGAACTGAGCGCGCGTTGACGCCGGCAGATGGATGTAGGGCTTCGGCGCCTCGCCGGGCGTGTCGACCTTGTAATCCTGAACGATCCCGACGATGCGCCAGGGATCACCGCCGCGCGACGTGCGGAACACGTTGCCGACCGCCTCCGCGCCGTTCCAGAACCGGCGCGCCATCTCCTCCGTCACGACGGCGACGCGGCGGCCCTCCGTGCGATCGGCAAGCTCGATGCCGCGTCCGGCGACGATACGGAGATCCAGCGCGTCGAAATAATCTTCGTCGACACTCGCACCGTCGAGCGTAATCGGTCGGTCCGCGACGGTGCTCGGGTGCCCGTCAATGAAAATGCCGAATCCGTTGTTGTTCAGCGATTGCGGGATGCGGCTGGCGAGGCCGACCGCCTCCACGCCGGGGAGTGACTCGAGCCGGTTCTTGCCGGCGACGACGAACGCGCTGCCCTCGTCGACGTCATACCCGTTCATCTCGAGACCCACACTGAGATACGCGGTGCGCGCGGCGTCGTAGCCGAGGTCCACATCCGCGGCGGCGCCGAGGCTCCGAGCCAGCAGCGCACCGATGACGAGCAGCATCAGCGAGAACGCGACCTGTGCCACGATGAGCGCATCGCGCAGCTCGACTCGGCGCGGTCGTCCGCCGTCGCCGGAGCCGGCATCCTTCAGGCCGGACACGAGGTCGGGTCGCGACGAGCGCAGCGCGGGTACGAGGCCGAACGCGATGCCCGTTGCGAGTGCGACGGCGAACGTGAACAGCAGCACGCGCCAGTCGAGCGCGATGTCGAGCCCGAGATCGATCGGCAGCGGCGGCTGGAAGCGCGCGAGCAGACCGGTGAGCGCGTATGCGACGAGCACCGCGGCCGCACCGCCCGCGAGCGATACGACCAGGCTCTCGGTCAGCAGCTGCGCGACGAGCCGCGTGCGGCTCGCGCCAATCGCCGCGCGCACGGCCATCTCGCGCCGACGTGCGGCCGCGCGGGCGAGCATCATGTTGGCCAGGTTCGCGCACGCGACCAGGAGCACCAGGCCGACAGCGACGAGCAGGACCATTGCCGCGGGCGCGACCGTGCCGTCCAGGTCCGGGCTGATCGCGACGCTGTTCGTTCGCACCACGGTGACGCGTTCGCGAGCGTTCTCCGGGTACTCCGCCGCCAGTCGCGCCGCGATGACGTCCACTTCCGCTGTGACCTGCTCCGCTGTTACGCCCGGCGCCATCCGGCCCTTCAGCCAGATGAAGTGGCGGCCGCGCCCGTCGAAGAACGTCGTCCCACCACCGCCCGTGTTGCGGTGACTGCCGACCGGCTCGACCTGATCCACCATCGCGAGCGGAATCCACATCTGCGCGGTGACGGCCGGGAACATGCCGCCGAACTTCTCGGGCGCGACGCCGATGATGGAGTACACCGTGCCATTCAGCCGGATCGTACGGCGTGTGATGCCGGGATCGCCGCCGAACCGGGACTGCCAGAAGCTGTGGCTCAGGATCGCGACCGGCGCGATGCCGGGCGCCGCGAACTCGTCGCGTGTGAACGCGCGACCGATGGCTGGCCGCACGCCGAGCACGTCGAAGTAGTTGTCGGAAACCACCTCACCGATCACCAGCTCCGAGCTGCCGTCGACCGACAGGTTCGCGAAGAAGTTCGTGTGAGCGATAAGACCGTCGAGAGTCTGCGTCTGCGCGCGGTAGTCGAGGTAGTTCGGGTACGAGATGGCGTCGTGGGACGTCGACTCCAGCGCGTGACCGTAGATGTTCACCAGCTCGCCCGGTTCCTCGACGGGCAGCGGTCGCAACAGCACCGAGTTCACGATGCTGAAGATCGTCGCATTGACGCCGATACCGAGCGCGAGCGTGACGATCGCGACGATCGTGAAACCGGGCGACCTGCGAAGGCCGCGAATCGCATAGCGGAGGTTGCGGGCGGCGTCATCCATGGCGGCTCCTCGGACGTTGGGATGCTCCCCGACTACGGCTGTGTGGACACGTGGGTTTCAGCTGCTTGCTCCGACGACTGCTTTGATCAGCAAGCCCGCACTCGCTTGCAGCTTCGCTCGCACTTTACCCGTGACTTCGAATCCATTCGCTTCGAGATTGCGACGGGTGAGCTCGGCAATGTGATCGATCTGGTCGGCAGACGGCGGCTCGAACATCAGCAGGAGCTGTCCGCCCGGCGCCAGAAGCCCTCTCAGCACAGCCAACTCCTTCTTTGGCCGATGCCAGAATACGTTGACATTCAGCGCAAACGCTTTGACAAACTGGTCCGAGAGCCTGAGCTCCGCCAGCTCTGATTGAACCAGCGACACCGTTCCGGTCTTCAGCCCTTCGCGGTTCCTCTTTTCAGCAGCCCGGATGGCCAGGTTCGATCGATCGACGCCGACTATTCTGCCTTCGGTCAGGCGTGGTGCGATAAGGCTGAGTGCTGATCCATCGCCGCAGCCGATTTCCAGGATCGTGTCATCGGGCTGGAGTTGCAGCTGCTTCACCGCCCAGAGGACTCGCTTCGCGGTCTCAGCCACGAATTCCTACGATCGAGGGAAAGGCGATGATCAGGAGACCGTTTGCTCCATACGGGAGGTTCATTCCTGTGTCGCCGGCCGCTGATCGAACAATGTGACCGGCACATCCCACAGCTGAAGCAATGCGCTGTCGTCCATCCGCACCACTTGCAGCTCGCGGTAATAGTTGCCGCTCTGAAGTACCACATCGGGCGTTCCGAGGAGCTTTGCACTCGATGGACGTGGAATGACGACCCAGCCCTGTGCGATGCTCGCTTCCACTACGTTCGACAGCACCTCTTCCGCATCAGCAGCAGGCCAGCGCGCGCCCTCGAGATTTCGACCATTCGGCGACTCCGTGGTCCATACCGTACGGTTCGGAATGAATGGGAGCGTCGGCGGGTAACTCACCGGCCTCGTCGGGCTGGCGGCAAATTCCGTGATGACCTCTGACGATTCCCCGCCCCCCTCCGGCGCCAGCCGTGTTCGGACGAGTGGGTCCGTCGTGGACGGACCAGACACCTCGACGAACGACGTGTCATTGACCGTGCCATCCTCAAATTCTTCGCGGCGGATGAAGCGGAACGATTCAGGTGACTCCGTCATTTCACAACTCCTGATGCGGTGACGCCGACGTACTTTCGCAAAACGAATGTCACATGCAGGGTCACGAGCCTGCGTCCGGGAAGTCACGCACCGGCGCCTGACTGGATGCCGTATCGGTCGGGCCCGCAGGACGGCCCACCAGCAGCGTGATTGGGATCGGCGCCTTCGGCACGGTTATCTCCTGCACGCTCCAGTCGTATCCTGGCTCCCGAATCTCCGAGACCAGGGACTCGAGCTCCTCCGCCTGGTATGTCTTCAGTGTCGACGCCAGTCCATCCCACCAGATGAGGAGCGGTAGGACCGGTGGGAGATAGGTCAGCGCCAGCGGCACGGCGCGACGAGGCCTTACCCGGGGCATCAGGAGAAGCACGAGCACCGGGATGAGAAAGGTCACCATGATGCCTCGCGGCGACCTGTGTGTCGCTTCCGCAGCCAGGAACGGCACACGCGCCTCCTGGGCTTCCCTCAGGATCGTACTCAGATCCTGCCTGTCGAAAT
The DNA here is from genome assembly GCA_035461765.1 of Longimicrobiales bacterium. Taxonomy (GTDB): domain Bacteria; phylum Gemmatimonadota; class Gemmatimonadetes; order Longimicrobiales; family RSA9; genus SH-MAG3. The sequence goes on along the minus strand of DATHUY010000016.1, from coordinate 778 downwards.
GGTGAAGGCCGGTGAACATGGTCCGGACACCGGTCAGGGAGGATGGCACATCCAGCGCGGACACAGGCTCCCGGCGATAGGTCACCGCCGTTGCGCCCTCCAGTTCTTCTGCAGCTCGAAGGTTGGGCTTCAGGTCCGTGAGGGTCACCTGCGCTTCCACGCCCTCCCTGCGGAGCGCGTCCAGCAGAAACGGCCACGGTCCACCTCCGCCCGATGCGAGATCGACGACACTCGTTGTCCTGCTCTCTCGAAGGAGCGCGGCGAGCTGCCCCGTCACCGCGCCATAGGGCCTGCTCACCTCGATCACAGCCTGGAGGTACCCGGTCATGGCATCCCGCACCCAGGTGGGACAGCCCTGCCAGTCCTCGATCTCAGGCAGATCAACCCGTCTCATGCCGAACCTGCCGCGACTGTAACTCATCGAAGGTAAACACTACAGCCCGTGAAGCAGTGGCCGGTGTCGACCCATAGAACTCAATGGCGTCATCATCGTCTCCGTCGGCCATCACGAACGCCACGTCAATTCCCTCCCGGGCTGCGAGTTCCCTCGCCTTTCCTATCAGCCCTGAGCCCACACCCTTTCTACGCCAGTCCGGGACGACGGCGAGATCGTATATGAAGAGCTCCCGACTCTCGTTCCGGGTCATTGGTATCACGTGCGCCGTGAGACCCCCGACGATTCTGCCATCCGCCATCGCCGCTATGGCGTAGAACTCCGCCGATGCGAGCAGCCGATCAGCGTACGCGGGGGATACCGGAGACCGTTGCTCTTCGAAGA
>DATHUY010000015.1 GCA_035461765.1 Longimicrobiales bacterium | reverse complement strand
GGAGCTACAGTGCGACGCCGCGCCATGCTATATTGGTGCAGGATCATATCTTGTCCCTCCTGCGACTGCTGTAATGTCACTGATCTGGGGAATCGTCGGCGCGGTGGTCGGCGGGCTGATCGTCGGCCTCTGGCTGCGCAGCCAGCTCGTCGCCGCGCGCGCTCATGCGCTGCGGGCCGCAGAGCTTCAGCGTGAGCTTCAGGAACGCGATCGCCGCCTGGTCGAGGTGCAGAACGAGCTCACGGAGTCGCGTATCTCCGCCGGTACGCTCGCCGAGCGACTCGATCAGGAGCGGCGCGCCGCCGGTGAGAAGCTGGCGCTGGTCGATGATGCGCAGCGTAAGCTGAGCGATGCATTCCGCGCGTTGTCCGCCGACGCACTCACCCGCAACAACGAAGCGTTCCTCGAGATCGCGCGCAACGCGCTCGGCCAGCAGCACCAGCTCGCGAAGGGTGAGCTCGAAGCACGGGCGCGTGAGATCGACACACTGGTGAAGCCGCTGCGGGAATCCCTCGACAAGGTCGATGGCAAGATCGGCGCACTGGAGAAGGTGCGGGCGGAGGCGTACGGCACCCTGACAGAGCAGGTGCGTTCCCTCGCGCAGACGCAGCAGTCGCTTCAGCTGGAGACCCAGAACCTGGTGCGTGCGCTGCGCGCGCCGCAGGTGCGCGGCCGCTGGGGCGAGATCCAGCTCAAGCGCGTCGTCGAGATGGCCGGCATGATCGAGTACTGCGACTTCATCCAGCAGGAGACGGTGGAAGGGGAGGATGGCAGGCTGCGACCCGACATGATCGTCCGCCTGCCGAACGATCGACGCATCGTCGTCGATGCGAAGGCGCCGCTTCAGGCATACCTGGAAGCCGTGGAGGCGACGGATGACACAGTCCGCGCCGACCGCCTGCGCCAGCACGCGCTTCAGATCCGTGCGCACATCCGCAAGCTCAGCGAGAAGGCGTACTGGGATCAGCTCGAGGATGCGCCCGACCTCGTCGTGCTGTTCCTGCCGGGTGAGTCGTTCTACAGCGCGGCCCTGGAGATGGACCCGTCGCTGATCGAGAGCGGCGTCCAGAAGCAGGTTGTCCTGGCCACACCGACGACGCTGATCGCACTGCTGCGCGCGATCTCATACGGCTGGCGGCAGGAGACGATCACGCGCGAGGCTCAGCACATCAGCGCGCTGGGCAAGGAGCTCTACATGCGCGTCCGCGTGATGGCCCATCACTTCTCGGACATGCGGCGCGCGCTCGACCGTACTGTCACGTCCTACAACAAGGCCGTGAGCTCGCTCGAAGCGCGTGTACTGCCCTCCGCCCGGAAGTTCCGGGACCTGGGCGCAGTGACCACCGACGAGATTCCGCAGCTGGAAAGCGTCGACCAGCAGGCGCGCTCGATTCAGGCCCCGGAGCTGGCGGGTCTGATCGGCAAGGATGAGGAGCCGGCGCCTCCGGTGCGCGCGATCCAGACGGAGCTGTAGGGAAGAATACGGCGAGTGGGAGTGAAGTGCCTGCGGCATTCACTCCCACTGTTACGCCGCTATGGAATGCTCTCGTCCGCGCCCGGCCCGCGCGGCTCGGTGGTCGCATCCGGGCCATAGCCCGGCCTGGCACCGGCATCTCCACCCGCTGCGCCCTCTCCCGCACCGATCTCACCGGCAGGACGACCCGTCCGCGCTGCGCGCGTATCGAGCTCCTTCCTGAGCTCTTCAATGCGCTGCTGGAGCCGGTCGAGCAGCGAGTCCAGGCGCGGCTGCACGTCCGCGACGAACTGATCGACCTTCGGCCGCACCTCGTTCATGGCGTTCTGTGCACGTGGCCGAATGTCGGCGACCGCCTCATCCACACGCGCGTCCAGCTCGTCGAGTGCCTTGCGGATCTTCGGCCGTACCTCGTCGATCGCGGCCTCCAGCCGCGTCTGCAGATCCTTAACCGGGTCCCTGCGGCTGCCGCCGCCGCCCGTCGTTCCACTCTGATCGTCCACCTGCCCCTCCTGTCGCCAGTTCAGCACATGACTTCCGGTGACCTTCCCTACGGATGCGGTACACCTGCGTTTCAGAGCAGCAACTAACGCACCGCTGCGCCGGGCTCGCCCGGACGGTACACCCGGCGCGCCGCGGCCAGCACCTCAGTCCGGCCGAAGAGGCCGGCCTTGAGCTCGCCGCGCGCGAACAGCGCGGCCTGATCGAACCCGTGTGCCGATGCAGAATCGCCGCTCTGGCCGAACGGCACGATCGAACGGAGCGTCAGCTCCGGACCCGGCCTCGTCACGGCGATCCAGCGCGTGCCGCCCACGGTGTGCCGCCCGCCGGCATCATCGCTGGAGCGGGCGTCAACGACGAAGAGCGTACCGGCCCAGACCGGCGAACCGCCGAGGGACAGACCGACCCGATCTTCGCTGGACCCGGCATCCGGGTCGTCGATCCTCTGCAGGCGGTTCAGCTCGCCCCACGCGACTGCCGCGCTGCCATGATCGCGCTGCAGCTGCGCGATCACGGCCTCCATCGCGCGGAAGCGCGCGTACTCGCCCGTGTAGGCACCTGACCGCAGCCGCTCCTGCCACAGGATGTACAGCGTGGCCGCCTCGGACTCCGCGCCGGCGACATGGTCCCAGGAGCGCAGCACGTCGATCGCCGCGTCGAGCGACCGGGCGCGTGGCGCGTTCTGGCCGCCCACCTGCTCCCACTCCGCAATCAGCAGCGGAATCGCATCGTCCACGCCCGGAATCCACGCGTCGAACGATGCCGCAGCCAGCGCATCGAGTGTCCACGCTGAGTCCGCTACGGCGACGCGCCGCGCGGCCTCCGCACGCGGGCTTTCCGGACGGGTCGTCATGTAGCGCGGAAAGCGCGCGGGATCGGGCGCGTCACCCGGTGCGGCCGCACCCGCGAAATCAGCTCCCGTGCTCTGCAGCCAGCCGCCGGGCGGGTTCAGGATCTCCGGCAGATCGGCGATGCTGTGATAACCGGTCCATGCCGTTTCTGACGTGCTGCCGTCGACCGGTGCATTCCAGTCCAGTGCGTCATCCCGTATGGGCACTGCGCCGCCGTGCAGGTAGTAGATGGTGCCCTCAGCATCCGCGTACATCGCGTTGCCGGCGAGCGCGCGCTGATCGAGCGCGGCACGGAACTGATCCAGGCTCGCGGCGCGCGACTCGTCGTGCAGCTGCTGAAGCGACCCGCCCTCCTCCATGCGCGCGATACGCATCGCGAGTGCGCGGCCCTCGTGCACCGCCACCACCGGACCGTGCAGCGTCCGGCGGAGCCTGAAAACGCGCTGCGTCACGCCCGTCGGCGAGTTGACGAGCAGCGTGTCCTCCCATTCCACGGCCGTCTGCCATCCGCCGTCATGGCGATACATGAGTGGATCGGACGGATGATCGAACGTCATCTCGAACAGATCCGCAGCGTCCGCGTCCGATCCGATGTGCGCCCAGGCGATGCGAGCGTTGTGGCCGGCCGCCGGCACGGGCAGGCCCAACCGGGCGTGACCGCGCACGTGCCACCCCGCCTCGCTCTCCAGCATCATCTCGTACGGCCGCCCGCTGCCGGAGAAGCTGCCTGCGTCCTGGTGGAGCAGCAGCGGGAGCCCGTCCGCCGTGCGCGACGGCGCCACAGCCAGGAGAGTGCTTCCGCCGCCCTGCCACTCCGTGGGGCCGACCCAGGTCCCGACGAGCGTGCCATGGACGTTGTCTTCTGTTAACCGACCCAGCAGCACGCCGTCGACAACGTCACCCGTCGGGATCACGCGAGCGAGCGCGAACGGCATCCAGGGCTCGAAGTGCGTGAGCAGTCGCGGCCGCACGCCGGACGTGCCGATGTAGTAGTTGATCCCTGCGGCGAATGCGTCCCACAGCGCGCGCCGCTCACCGGGCTCGCGTCCGTACTCCTCGCGCGCCAGGCGCTCGACCTCGAATGCCGCGCGCACGAGATCCGACGCGAGGTACCGGTCGCCGTACCAGTGCGATGCGCGACCGAGCGCGTGCAGGTAGTCCTCCTCGAGCTGTTGGAAGTCGTCCTCCGCCTGCGCATAACCCAGCCCGAACAGGACGGCAGCATCGTCCGGACCGAAGATGTGAGGAACGCCCCACTCGTCGCGCGCGATGGTGACCTCCTCTGCCAGGTTCGCCGCGTTCGGCGTCGCGCCCGGCAGCAGACCGCCCACCGTCGCACAGCCGGCAGGCAGCAGAAGAACGATCAGAACCATGTGATGCCGCAGCCGCATCCAGCCTCCATGTAGCGGGTTCGCGGAAGAATGGGCGGCCGACCGCCCGCCGGCAAACGCGGGAGCGCTCAGGCTCACGCGCAGGACGCGTCCACGCGAGCACTGGCACCGGCCCAGTCGGACACGGCGCCGGACGTCGAACGCGAACGGATGCGGCATTCTTTCTGCACTCTCCGGTGTGATCGAAGGAGGTACAAGTGAAGATTCTTGTGACAGGCGGAACCGGTGTGGTCGGCACCGCGACGTTGACGGAGCTGATCGGCCGCGGCCACCAGGTGCGGCTGCTGTCGCGCGGTGCGGACGAGGCCCACGAAGAGTGGGAGAGCTCCGTGGAGCCGTTCGCTGGCGACATCGGCGATCCGGAAAGCATCCACGGCGCGGCAGAGGGGTGTGCCGCGGTGATCCACATCACCGGCATCGTCAATGAGTCCCCGCCCGAAGCCACATTCGAACGCATCAATGTGCACGGCACGGAGAACGTCATCCGCGAGGCGGAGCGCGCCGGTGTGCGGCGGTTCATCTTCGTCTCGTCGCTTGGCGCGGAACGCGGGGACTCCGACTACCACCGTTCGAAGCTCGCGGGTGAGGCGATCGTGCGCGCGTCATCGCTGAGCTGGACGATCGCGCGCATTGGTGCGGTCATGGGCACCGGCGATGAGACGGTATCGGTGCTGCTCCGCATGGTGCGCACGCTCCCGGCCGTGCCGACGATCGGCAGCGGCGACCAGCAGTTCCAGCCGATGTGGCATGAGGACCTGGCGTGGGCTCTCGCCGAGTGCCTGGAACGTGATGACGTCTCCGGCAGGACGCTTCGTCTCGCAGGGCCCGATGTCGTCACGGTCAGCGAGGTGCTCGACCTGTTCAGCGCGATCACGGACCGTTCACCGCTGCGCATACCGCTCCCGTCGTTCATCGCGCGCGCCGGCAGCTCCGTCGCCGCGGCCGCGGGCGTCGATACGCCGGTCAGCGCAGCAACGGTGCAGATGCTCCTGGAGGGCAACTACCTGCGCGCTGATGAGCCGAACGATCTCACGGGTCTGCTCGGCGCCCGCCCGCTGCCCACCCGCAACCGCCTGGTCGAGCTGGTCGACGACCTGCCGGAGCAGACGCCGGACGAGGGCGTGGGCAGGCTGCAGCGCCGGCGCTTCCGGGTCGATATTCACGGTTCGGGCATCTCGGCTCGAGAGCTGTTGCAGCGCTTCGCCGACGGCTTTGCCGACATCGTGCCGTTCGAGGCTGCCGCGGAGCCCGGCACACCGACGCGGCTGCGCGAGAGCGCTACGCTGACGCTGGAGCTGCCGGCACGCGGCCACGTGCAGGTACGGGTGGAATCGATCGACGAGCAGAGCATCACCCTCGCCACGATCGAGGGTCACCCTCTCGCCGGGATCGTGCGCTTCCGTTTCCAGGACCGCGACAACGGTTCCATCCGCTTCACGATCGATGTCGTGGAGCGGCCGGCAACTCGCCTGGACCAGATATCCATGGCCATCATCGGTACTGCGGCCCAGACGCGCACCTGGAAGCAGACGGCCGAGAACGTGGCCAGCGCAGCGGGCGGGACAACGCCGGACGATATCGACGAGGAGTCCTGGGACCTGGACGAGGAATCCGCCGAGCCGCTCGAGGAGTGGATCACGGGGCTTGTGCAGCGCCGCAAGCGCGAGTCCGAGAACCGCAGCGCCTGAGCCTGCCGCTGTCACCGACGCCCGTGGGGTCCGCTGCGTGGGATCGGGCCGCCAGCTCCGGGCGCGCGACCTCGAAACCCGGCACGGGCGGGGCGCGTAGGGCAGGGAAACGAACACTCCAAGGAGTCAGTTATGTCCAGCTTCGGCGGCAAGGTAGTTACGGGCAGTTTCCTCGCGGTGATCGGTCTCATCACCCTCAAGGTCCTGAGCGCGCTGTTTCTCGGATTCATGGCGCTGTTCGGATTTCTGATCTTCAAGGTGCTGCCGATCGTGTTGATCGTCTGGCTGGGGATGAAGGCGATCAGATATCTGAAGGCGGACAAGGCGGACAAGCCCGCCTACGACTAGCGGGCGTCCGCGGCACTCCCCTTGCACCGGGAGGGGCAGGCGGCGCCTGGTGGGCGCCGCGGTACCTCTCAAGGGGGAGAGCTATGGAATTTCTGTGGATGATCATCATCGGCGGTATCGTCGGTGCCATCGCCAAGCTGATCATGCCGGGCGACGATCCGGGCGGCATCATTGTCACGATCATTCTCGGTATCCTGGGCGGCATTGTCGGCGGATTCCTGTTCGGTCTGCTCGGCCTCGGTGGCGGCTGGATAGTTAATCTGATCGGCGCCATTCTCGGCGCGATCCTGCTACTCTGGATCTACCGCATGGTCGTCGGCAGGCGGGCCCACACCCCCTAGTCGACGCCAGTTCTGCATGGCCCGGTATCGCTCGCGATGCCGGGCCATGTAACATCAATGCCTGTTCGCTCGTTGATTGAGAGCAGAACCGCAGAGCGCGGCAGCAGCAGATCCGCCACCGAAGGTCATACCATGCGCATCATACTCGCAGCCCTCTTCCTCCTCGCCGCCTGCGACAGCCCGTCGGAGCCCGACGACCGCTGGGCCGTGCCGGAGGAGATCGATTTCGCACCCGCCCTCGGCATCGACCTTGACCTGATGAATCGTACGGATTCCGGTCTGTACTGGATGGACGTCGAAGCAGGCAACGTGTCCGGCCCGGCCGTCTCGCTCGACGACGAGGTACGCTTCCACTACACGATCTGGCTGCCCGACGGCACGAACGTCGAGACCAGCCGCGGTGGCGCGGCGTTTCAGGAGAAGGTGCTGGTGCTGATCCCCGGAGTGGCCGAGGGCATCACCGGGATGCGGCCGGGCGGCGTTCGCAAGCTCGTCATCCGGCCGGAGCTGGCGTGGCCGAACGGGTACAGGTCCATACCACCGATCACGACGATCGTGTTCGAGATCGAGCTGGTCGCGATCGTGGCGTAACTCCTCAGTCGGTCCCCACCATGCCGATCTCGGTGGTCAGCGCGTAGCCGAGCTCCCGCTGCACGGTCTCCTGCGCCAGCGTGATCAGGCCGCGCACATCGGCCGCCGTCGCGCCTCCGAGATTCACGATGATGTTGGCGTGCCTGTGAAAGAACTGTGCGTTGCCGAGGATGTGACCCTTGAGGCCGCACTGATCGATGAGCCGTCCCGCTCCTACGTTCTCGATCTTCTTGAAGATCGACCCCGCCGACGGGTACAGCCACAGATCGGGATGCCGGTCGTCGCGCCACTTCAGGTTCTCGCGCATCACGAACCGCAGATCGGGCTCCGGCTGCGGGTCGAGTCGAAACGTGACGGAGAGGACGATGTCATCGCGGTCGTGCAGGATGCTGTAGTCATAGCCGAACCGGAAGTAGTCCCGATCCACTGTCTTCCGCTCACCCTCCTGTGTGAGGATCTCCGCCGACTCCACCACCTCCTCGATGAAGCACGTGCGTTCACGCTCGGGCGGCGGTGACAGGAAGTGCAGATTCTGCCAGACCGCGCCGCCGACCGTGCTCGGGATGCCGACGTAGTGATGCAGCCCGCCGAGGCCGCGTGAGACGGTGGCGTTGATGAGCGTCATGAACGTCTGCACACCCGCACCCGCACGAACCCGCCGGTCGTCGAGGAACTCGATGGCGTCCACCTCGCTCCTGATGACGAGCCCGCGGAAGCCGCTGTCGGCTACCAGGATGTTTGCACCGAGCCCGAGCAGGAACCAGGGCACACCCAGCTCACGCGCGGCCGTGACGGCGGCGGCGAGCTCGTCGGGCGTGCGCGCACGGTACAGCAGGTCCGCGGAACCGCCGATGCGGAACGTCGTGTAGGGTGCGAGCGGCACGTCGCGCTCGATACGCGTCGCGTCCAGTCGTCCGCCGAGTGCCTCCAGCTGCTCGCTGGCGCTGCCTGCCTTCACCGCCCCTCCAGTATTCTGTTTCGCTGTCGTCCGACAGTGTACGGTCGGCGCTCCATCCGTCACGTAGCATGCCACAAAAAAGGAGGGCGCGCCCGCATGGACGCGCCCTCCCTCTCAGACCGGCGACCGTCTACTTCAGGTGGTTGTTCACCAGCTTCGTCATCTCGAACATCGAGACGCGTGACTTCCCGCCGAACACCTTGCGGAGCTTGTCATCGGCGTTGATCATCCGACGCTCCTTGGCATCCTGCAGGTTGTTCTTCTTGATGTACGCCCAGATCTTCTTCGTGACTTCCGTACGGGGCTGCGGCGTGCCGCCCACGACGGCCGCCAGATCTGCATCCGGCTGCATGGCCTTCATGAATGCGGGGTTCGGAGCGCGCTTCGCGCCCGTCCGCTTGGCTGCCTTCTTCGTGGCCTTCTTTGCAGTCGTCTTCTTCGCGGTGGTCTTCTTTGCGGCCTTCTTCGCAGTCGACTTCTTCGCGGTCGTCTTCTTCGCTGTCGACTTCTTCGCCGCGGACTTCTTCATTGTCTTCTTCGCGGCCTTCTTGGCCGGGCTCTTACGAGCGGCCGACTTCCTGGCTGCCGACTTCTTGGCCGGTGCCTTCTTCGCGGCCCTCTTCGGCGCCGCCTTCTTCGCAGCCGGCTTCCTCGCCGCCGCCTTCTTGCCGGACTTCTTCGCGCGTGCCATAGACGGTCTCCGTCAAAGGGTATCTCTGGTCAGGCGTATCAAGCACCTTTCCGGTGCGCACCAAAATGAATCGCTCACCCTGTATACGCAACAAGAAAATTTGCGCGGAGATGATGACTTTGCTTACGGTGATCCCCGCTGGACACCGTAGAGCTCCTCTGGAGAAGTCGCGAAAGGCCTTCCACGGATGATTCACGGGCTGCCGTCCGGGTCGATGAACGGGGTGCTGCAGGAGCGTGAAGTGCACGTGTGGCGAGTCGTGCTCGACCGCCTTTCTCCCTCTGTGGAGCGCGCTGCGGCGTGCCTGTCCCACGACGAGATCGAACGCTCCACGCAGTTCGCGGCGCCTCTGGAGCAGCGACGCTTCATCCTCTCGCGCATCGTGCTGCGGGACGTGCTCGCCCGCTACCACGGCGCACCCGCGGCGGACATCCCTCTGGCGCGCGAGGCGGGCGGCCGACCCTTCGTGCAGGGTGCCGAGCGCCCGTTCTTCAGCCTCAGCCACACGGGTGGAGTGGCTCTGATCGCCGTCGCGGACTGTGCGATCGGCATCGATGTGGAGCGCGTCCGTCGAGTGCCGCGCGCGACCGCCATCGCCCGCAGAGTGCTGCACCCGGACACCGTGGCGCTGCTCGAAGCACTGCCCCGGCCGGATTTCGCAGCCACGTTCCTGGACGCGTGGACGCAGAGGGAAGCTCATGTGAAGGCGGTGGGCGGCGGCCTGTTCCGCACCGCCGACGAGCTGCCGTTCGATCCGAGTCAGCCGCATGACGCCACCGTGCACGCCGTGGTGTCGCGCACGGACGGCGCCCGCTGGAGCGTCGCCCGCTTTCAGCCGTATGCGTCCACGCGCGCTGCACTGGCCGCGCCGGGTACACTCAGCCGCATTCAGATCATGGACTGGAACGACACCCCTGAGGAGGGCGAAGAATGAAAGGCTCGAAGAACTGGACACCCATACAGCTGGACGAGGAGTTCCCGCCGCCCGTCGGCGCCTACAGTCCGGCGGTACGCGCGGGCAATCTCGTGTTCGTGTCCGGTCAGGTGCCGAAGGACCCGCGCACGGGTGCGATCGTCGGCGAGGACGTGGGCGAACAGACGCGGCAGGCGCTGGAGAACGCCGAACGCGCGCTGACGGCAGCCGGCGCGACGCTGGGCGACGTCGTGTCGGTCACGGCATACCTCTCGAACATGGAGCACTGGGGCGACTTCGACGCCGTGTATCGCGAGATCCTGCGGCCGCCCTATCCGACACGCACCACGGTCGGCGTGGACCTGCACGGGTTCCTCGTCGAGCTGAGCCTCATCGCCGTGGCGCGCTGATCAGACGATGCGCGGCGCCGCCCGCAGCAGTACGTCGCCCAGCCGTACATCGCTGCCCGGCGGTGGTGCCTCGAGACGCGCGCCCGGCTCGAACAGCGCGACGATCGTCGAGCCGAGATGAAACGCCATGATCTCATCACCCTGGCTCACGCGTCGCGGCGGGTCGTAGCGGCGGGTCTCTGCGACGGTGGCGCCGCGGTTCGCCACGGAGCCGCCCGGCCCGGCCCAGTCGGCGTCGAACGCCGTGGAGATGCGGCCCACGTTGTACGCCCCCACGGCCACGACCGCGACCCTGCCCATCGGCCCGTCGATCATGCAGATCACGCGTTCATTGCGCGGGAAGAGATCGGCGACATGCATCACGCTGGGCTCGTTGACGGGCAGCAGCGCACCGGGCACGTGTCGCGCCATTGGTATCGCGCCGCCGCAGGGCGCGTGGATGCGGTGGTAGTGGCGCGGGCTCAGATAGATCGTGAGGAACGCGCCGCCCTCGAACACAGCGGCATCCGGCTCACTGTCGAGCAGCGCGGCTGCCGAGTAGTGCCGGCCCTTCGCCTGGATCAGCACGCCGTCCCGGATGCCACCGCTCCGGCCCGCGACGCCATCTACGGGTGACGCGATCGTCGCGTCATCGCGCGGCCATGAGCGCGCGCCAGCGCGCAGACGCCGCACGAAAAAGGCGTTGATGGAGCCGTACTCCTCGAGCGGCAGCTCGGCTTCCGACACGTCGATGCCGACCGCACGCGCGAACGTGCCGAGCACACGGCGCCGCAGTGGTCGCGGCAGCGGCATGTCGGCCAGCCGACCGAACCCGCGCGAGAGCGCGGCCTGCGGCAGACGCCGCAGCAGCGCGATCGTCGCTCGCCAGTGGCGACCCGGCAGGTCCGGAGAAACATCCGGCACCATGCCATCCGGTGAACTCATGCCAGCAGCCCGGCAACCGCCGTCGTCAGCTCCTGGATCGTGAACGGCTTCGCGAGTGTCGCGTCCGCGCCGAACAGCATCGCATCCGTCAGCGTCCCGCTCGTACCACCGACACTACCGCCGGAGATGGCCAGGATGCGCGACTCCGGAAATTCCTCACGCAGCTGCTGTATGGTCTCGATACCGTCCTGGTCCGGCATGAACACGTCCGTGATCACCAGGTCCGCGGGCGCCGTCCGATAACGCTGCATGCCCTCCGCGCCATTGGACGCTTCCTCGATCCTATACCCGGCTTTCTCCAGCGCGCCACGCACGACGCGACGGACGCCGGTGTCATCGTCGATGATCAGTACGGATGCCACGAACGCCTCCTCCACACCCTAGAACATCCGTCCGCCGGGCGGCACGTCCCGATCGGGCTCCAGCAGCACCACCTCGCCGTCCTCGTCCGGCACCCCGAGGACCAGCACCTCGCTCATGAAGCTGCCGATCTGCTTCGGCGGGAAGTTCGTTACCGCCACCACCAGGCGGCCGGGAAGATCCTCCGGCGTGTAATGCCGCGTGATCTGCGCACTCGTCTTCCGTACACCGATCTCCGCGCCAAAATCGATCCACAGCTTCAGCGCCGGCCGGCGTGCACCGGCAAGCGGCTCCGCCCGCTGCACGCGACCCACGTGGATCTCCACGCGTCTGAAATCGTCGTATCCGATGGTCATGCCGCCTTCACGGCTCCCGTGAGCGTGGCCAGCAGGCGCACCCAGTGACGCAGCTGTGAGTAGATCAGGAAATGCTCCTGGACGCGCTGCTGCGCGTTCTGTGCCCACGTCTCGAGCTGGTCCGACGCTAGCATCGCATGCAGCGCATCGGCGATCTCGCCGACATTCTCGGGATCGCCGATCAGCCGGCCGTCCACGCCGTCACGCACCTGCTGGCGCGGGCCGCACGCGCGCGAGTTGGACAGCACGGGCACGCCCTTCCACATCGCCTCCGTGATCGTGAGACCGAATCCTTCCCGCAGCGAGTTCTGCACCACGATCGTGGAAACGCGCTGGAGCGCGTTCACGATGAGCGCGTTGACGGCAGGGTCGTCCATGGGCAGGGCGAGCAGTGCGACCTCGGCGCGCACATCGGCGTTGCAGGCAAGGTACGCCGCGCACAGCTCCTCGAGCACCTCCCGCCCCTCCGGATCGTCTGCGATCGAGTCCGGATCGGGACCCGCGAGCACGAGGCGTGACTGCGTCAGCCGCCTCAGTACGCGGTCATCGTGAGCGGTGTCCTGAGACAGGCGCTGCTTGAAGCGTGCGAAGCCCTGCATGAGCGGCAGGAAGCCTTTCAGACGGTCCCAGCGCGACACCTGCGTAATGATGGGACGCGTGAGCAGGCCGATGTCGGACGGACGGAACGCGGGCTGCCACGAGCCGTCCGGCTGGTAGCGCCGTCCGGGTTTGTCGAACGGAGGCTCCAGTGCGTGCTCCGGCAGGCGGAGCAGCGCCGCGCGCTCGAGCACGGCGATCACTGCCTGCACGTGCAGCGGCCGGTTCTTCGGCGTGAGCGGGTCGAGTGCGGGATAGATGATGCTGCTGCGCCCCTCGAAGTAGGGCGGCGCATACTCCGGCGCGGAGAACACCGCGTGGTCGTACTGTGCGGCGTACGGCTGCAGGAAGCGCCAGGCGTCGGCAGTGGCGGCGTTGTCGGCATCGAGGCCGATGTGACAGCGCCAGACGGCGGTGATGTCCGTGCTTTCGCGCAGCATGCCGGCGATCGGAATGGGCTGCGGATCATGCACCACGACGACATCGCCGCGCCGGATCTCGTGGCGGAGCGACTCCGCGTTCTCGCGGTTCACGCGCTCGAGCAGCCGCCGGTCTTCTTCCGTCAGACCGGCGGGCCCATCGCCGTGGATCATGTTGTGGATGCGCTTCGTCAGCTGGAAGAACTCGTCATCGTCGGATTCGATCACCACCCACTCGGTCCGTATGCCGAGCTCGCGCAGGTGCGCGATCATGCCGGGCAGCATCTCCGAGACACCGCCGCCGCGCGCGGTGGAGTTGATCATCCAGAGCGTGCGGCCGTGCATGGCCCGCACGACGGGCCCTGCCTCCTCCTTCAGTGCTGCCACGGAAGGCGACAGGTGTGCGTACTCTGCGTGCTCGACGAGCGTCGTCAGCGGGTCGATTTCGATGCGGCGCGCCATTTCCTCCTCAGCTGAAGCCCGGCATCGGCGCCGTGCACACCTCGCGCCGTACCGGCCCGCGGCTAGCCGGCCGCATCCGTTTCCCGGAGATCCTGCATCCTGCGGCGGACCACGCGCCGCAGATGTTCGCGCGCCGCGCGCCCCTCCGGCTCGGGCTCGTTACCGAGCCGGATCCGCACGCGCATGAGCAGCTCGTCGGCGGTAGGTGTCGCGATGGCGGAGACGAACGGGAAGCCGAAACGGTCACGGTACAGCCTGATGGCGAGAAGCGCGGCGTCCCGGACGTCCGGATGGCCGTGCTCGACCGCAGGTGGCGGCACTGCCTCGAGCAGTGTCCGCAGCTCCGCTTCGTCCAGTCCCAGCATCACGGCATCGACGGCCCTGCACAGCTGGTCGTCGTTCTCGAACGGCCCGTGCTCCAGCACGTCGCTGGCCGCGCTCTCGCTGAGGCCGCACTGCTCGAGCGAGGCCTTCAGCGCCGGTGTCGCAAGCGACACGAGCTCCGTCACTGCTCGTCCAGTGTGGGCTGCTCCGGCACCGCCCTGCCCCGCTTGCGCGGCCGCGGCGCCTCGGCCTGTGCGGCCGGCGGCGTCTTGCGCACGGGAGCGGTGCGGAACGGCGGATCGCCATAGGCCGCGATGGCCCGCAGCAGATCGCCGCGGGCGAGGACCAGCTCGCAGAGCTTGTACGGCTCGCCGTCATCATCGCGCGTCATCACGTCGACCTGGATCAGATCCTCGTCGAGGACCTCGAACTGCTCGCGCTCCTCGAACCGCAGCCAGCGGTCACTCACGTGACACGGCACGGTGAGCGCGGCAGTGCGGCTCCCCACGCGGGGCGGCGTCCCGCTCACCTGAGTCGCACGGCAGTGCCGTTGGCGCTGACCATCAGCATGTTGCCGCCCTGCCCGATCTGGAGACTCTCGTAATCGAGATCCATGGCGACCACGGCATCGCCGCCGAGCGCCGAGCACTCGTTCTCCATCTCCTGGATCGCGATCTCCTTCGCCTTGCGCAGCTCCTTCTCGTATGCGGCCGAGCGGCCGCCCACGATGTCGCGAATGCTCGCAAACAGGTCCTTGAAGATGTTCGCGCCGAGGATCGCCTCGCCGCTCACCATGCCGAGGGTCTCCGCGATCTCGCGACCCGGAACGTTCGGTGTCGTCACCACCAGCATCTGCATGCCTCCCGCGATTCGCCGCTCAATGGCGGCTCTGTGTGACCGGGGCGCTCAGCCGCCCGGTACGATGTCGATCTCCCGTCGCAGCACACCGCCGCGCGTGGAGTCCAGCCTCAGGGTAGCGCGCACGGGTTCGGCGCCGTACGTCCGGACGCGGTATGTCACCGTCTTCGTCTGACCCGGCTCGGTCCAGCCGCTCCACACGGCACCGCCACGCAGATCCGGCTCCACGACGCGCGGAGCGCGCGACTCCGCCGCCGTGTCCCTCACGAACGACAGGTTCAACCGGTCCTCCTGCACGATCTTCACCAGCTGCGCCTGCTTCAGTGCCGTCGGCAGCCGCCCGTTGTTCTTCCACTGCACGCGCACCTCGTGCGTCGCGCTGTCGGCGCCATGCTGCTGCACACGACGGACCCGCACGTCCTGCCAGGCCAGCTCCGGCAGTGCGTACGCCATCTCCAGGTTGAACAGCGCCTGCCGGCTCGCCCAGCGCTCCAGCACGTTCGGCGGTCCGTTCTGCGAGAAGAACTTGGGATGGAAGCCGCCGACTTCCACGTCGCCAAATACCGGATGGTGCGCGGGCGTCCACGGCTTGAAGTTGGCGCCGCCGTTCTCGCGGTCATCCCAGATCAGCGCGTCCAGCTGGTCGCGCTCGCCATCGTCGTTCTCGTCGCGCATGATCCCGCCGTTCCACAGCTCATCGCCGTACCAGATCGAGCCGTAGTAGAAGTATCCGAAGTCCGGACCGTGCCCGAACAGCGGACTCGGATTCCCTTCCGGATTGTTGCGCGTCGCGTAGGTGTGATAGACATCGCCCGCCCACGGATACTCCGTGATGCGCAGTCCGACCGTGTCGAAGTGCTGATAGTAGCGGAGGTCCTCGGGGTACATCCGCTCTTCGGACTTCGACGTCGATGGCGGCCGCAGATGCATCGGTACCCGCGTGTCCATCGAGTTCACCACCGAGATGTTCGGATTCGACAGCAGCCACAGGACCACGCTGCGAGTCTCCGGCTCACTCAGCGGGAACTCGCCCGCGCCGCCCTGCGTGTAGCCGCGCCCCGTCGCATCGCCGCCGCGATCCGGACGCCAGTTCTCCGGGTAGTTGCGGTGCAGGTCCAGGCCGCCGATGCCATCCTCGTTGAAACGGCCGTCCCCGTCGTTGTCGATCCCTTCGCTCATGGTGCGCCAGATCGCGGTCTCGCCGTCGCGCGCGCGGCGCATCAGCCGGCCGCTCGGGTCTTTCTCGTCGAGCACCATCGTCGGCGCAACCGTATCGGCGCCGGTCATCGTCGGCTTCCAGCGCATGGTGTAGATGACGCCGTCGCCATCGATGTCGTCGGCCTCATCCTCGTCGAACAGGCCATCATTGTCGTTGTCGACCGGGCGTACCGTGCTGCGGTTCATGACCGCGGTGTGCAGGTACATGTTCGACCCGTCCGGGTTGTTCTGCGGCCGCAGTGTCACGGCCTTCGTGTCGAGCAGGTGCGTGATCTGAGGGTCACGGCCGTAGTTCTCGATCAGGTGCTTCGCCAGCCACAGTACCGACTCCGATGACGTGATCTCGCCACTGTGGCGGCCGCCCTCGAAGTACGCCGCGGGCTTCTCCTCCTTCGGGCCGGTCGACTTGTTCGTCAGCGTCATCTGAAGGATCGGCCGACCCTCGTAGCTCCGCCCCACCTCGTACAGCTCGACAATTCCGGGATGCTGCTCCGCCCAGCGGCGGAGCCAGGTGTACATGACGTCCACCGTGTGGTACCGGTCGAACGCCAGCACATCCCCGGCCTCGTACTGCACCTGCGGATGGCGGTGCCGCGCGAAGTAGCTGACGCCGTGGCGTTCCGGGTTCAGCTGGAACCATTCGTCGCTGCGTTCCGCCTCGGGTGGCACTGTCTCGCGTGTCTGCGCGGCGGCCGGCGCGGCCGCGAGCAGTGATGCCAGCGCGATCGCCGCGACATTCCTCGACCTCGACATTGAGTTCTCCGTGCGTGCCTGGAAGGGTGGGGACGTCGCATAATGGGGCGAACCGCGGCAGTGTCAAGCAGATGCGTCGGTTTTCGTTGATTTTCAGCGACCCGCGGAGACATCTTGGACGCAGCATCCCCGTGTTCTCCGACAGGGCGCCGAGACCATGCTCCGATCCGCAGCCGTTCTGCCGCTCATGCTCTGCGTCGCGTGCGGCGGCGCGAGCGAGCGCGCGAGCCGCACCGAGGTTGTCGACAGCGCGGGCGTCCAGCTCGTGCGCAACGGCGGCCAGGTCGACACGGTCACGCTCGAGCCCGACCTCACGATCGGCACGGTGGACGGGCCGGAGGAGCTTCAGTTCTTTCGTGTTTCCGCGCTCGCCGTCACGCCGGACGGTGGCGTCCTGGTCGGCGACGGGTCCGGCACCATCCGGCACTTCGATTCCGCCGGGGCGTTCGTGCGTCGGTTCGGCAGCCGCGGCGCCGGGCCGGGCGAGTTCCAGCGGCCGTCCGCCATTCACCTTTACGGCGACACCACGGCCATCGTGGATGTGGGACTCTACCGCATCACGGAGTTCGATGCCGACGGTGCCGTGCTCGGCACGATCCCGCTGCGACAGGAACGCACGATCGTCTTTCCGACCGCTCGCGCGAACGGCGGCTGGCTGGTTCAGCGGGTCACACCGGGCTGGAACCTGGAGATCGGCAAGGCGCGGCGGGATACGGCCCGCGTGCTGTTCGCCGATCTGACGCAGCTCGCGCCGCCGGACGCCGGCAACGACGACGGTGCGGAAACGCCCGGCTTCCGGCCGGTCGTGGAATACGAGACTGGACGGACGTTCGGCATCCACTACGAGATGAACGGCCGCAGCGGCATGACGGCCAACTCGCCGTTGTGGGAGCCGTCACCGTCCCACGCGGTGGACGGCTCGGGCAACATCTACGTGGCGCATGGCGCACCCTATCGCATCGACGTGTTCGACGCGGACGGCGTGCGGTGGCGCAGCATCACCCGGGACCACACACCGGTGCCGGCCGCGGGCGATCTGAACGACCGGTACTGGGACAAGGTGAACACCTATCTCGACACCTCATCGAACCGTCACGGTGAATGGCCCATCACGGTCGCGGCGGAACAGGGGCGTGCGGACCTGCCGGTGAACGAGACGCTGCCCGCGCTGGGGCGGCTGCTCGTTGCCGCTGAAGGCGTGCTGTGGGCGAACCGGCCGGACCTGGCGCCGGATCCCGTGCGGCTGGAATGGTCACGGGAGGGCACGCGACAGGACACGTTCTGGGACGTGTTCGATCACGAGGGCCGGTTCCTCGTGACAGCGAGACTGCCCGCCGCGTTCCGGCCCATGAGTGCCGCGCAGCGGTCGATGTACGGTGTCCTGCGTGACGACATGGATGTCGAGCACATCGCGCGCTTCACGCTGCCCGCCCGGGACTAGTCGATGCGCGTGCAGCCGCTCGGTGACGCCGCCCTCCTCATCGAGCTCGGTCATGTGATCGATGCCGCGACGCACGCACGCGTGCGCGCGGCGTTCGACGCGCTCTCCGCGGCGGCCATTCCCGGCGTCACCGACATCGTGCCCGCGTACACCGGTATTGCCGTGCATTACGACCCGGTGCCCGTGGCGCGCAGCGAACGCGATGGCAGTCCATACGAAACGATGCGACGCACGGTCGTGACGACGCTGGAGGACGTGCCGGCCGAGGTCGTCCCGCCCGGGCGTACCGTGGAGATCGCGGTGCGGTACGGCGGCGAGGACGGCCCTGACCTGGAGTTCGTGGCGCGGCATGCCGGCCTGTCGGTCGCGGAAGTGGTCGCGCAGCATGCGGGCGCGGAGTACACGGTGTTCATGGTCGGCTTCACGCCGGGCTTTGCGTATCTCGGCGGCCTGCCGGAGCGGCTGGCGACGCCGCGGCGCTCGTCGCCGCGGGCCTCGGTGCGGGCGGGATCGGTCGGCATCGCGGGGAAGCAGACGGGGATCTATCCGCTGCGCACGCCGGGCGGCTGGCAGATCATCGGACGCACGGATGAGCGGCTTTTCCGGCCCGAGCTGGACCCGCCCACACTGCTGCGCATCGGCGACCGCGTGCGTTTCGTCGACGCGAGCGACGCGTGATCCGCGTCAGGCGCGCCGGCCTGCTCACGACGGTGCAGGACCTCGGACGGCGCGGCATGCAGCAGCACGGCATATCGCGCGGCGGGGCAATGGACGCGCTCGCGCATCGGATCGCGAACCTGCTCGTCGGCAACGCCGACACTGCCGCCGCACTGGAGTGCACGCTCCTGGGACCCGCCCTGGAGTTCGTGGAGGAGAGCGTGGTCGCGCTCGGCGGCGGTGACCTCGGCGCCACGCTGGAAGGCCGCACCGTGCCGCTGTGGACCCCCTTCATTGTGCCGGCCGGCAGTGTCCTCTCGTTCACCGAACCGCGCACCGGCTGCCGCGCCTGCATTGGCGTCGCGGGCGGCATCGACGTCCCGCTCGTGCTCGGCAGTCGTGCCACCGACCTGATCGCCTCGATCGGCGGCCACGAGGGTCGTGCGCTCGCACCGGGCGATGAGTTGCCGACCGGTACGCCTGGCGGAGCCGCTGACCGCATGCGCGACCGGCTGCTGGCCGCGCCCGATCGCGCGCCGCGCGCCGGACGCAGCCTGATCCCGCGTTACAGTGCCGCTCCCGTGGTGCGCATCATCCGCGGCCCCGAGCACGATCGCTTCTCGCCTGCATCGCGCCAGCTGCTCGTGGCGGGTGAGTTCGAGGTGACGCCGCAGTCGAACCGCATGGGTCTCCGCCTGAGGGGCCCATCGCTGTCGCTCTCGGGACTGTATGATCTTCATTCCTCGCCCGTCACCATGGGCACCGTTCAGGTGCCGCCGTCGGGCGACCCGATCGTGCTGATGGCCGATCATCAGACCATTGGCGGCTACCCGCGCATCGCGTCCGTCATCACGGTGGACCTGCCGCTGCTGGCGCAGGCGGCGCCGGGCGCGCGCGTCCGCTTTCGCGAGGTGAGCCTGGCCGACGCACAGACACTGTATCTCCGGCGGGAGCACGATCTGCGGATGTTTGCCACGGGGCTCCACGTTCTGCACACTGCATGAGCATGCTGCGAATCGACCTGAACTGCGACATGGGCGAGGGCGCCGGTCACGACGCGGAGCTGATGCCGCACATCTCGTCCGCGAACATTGCCTGCGGCGGACATGCAGGCGATGCGCACACTATGCGCGAGACGCTGCTGCTCGCTGCCCGCCATCGCACTGCGGCCGGCGCCCATCCGGGCTATCCGGACCGGGAAGGATTCGGCCGGCGCCGCATGGAGCTGACGCCCGCCGAGATCTATAATGCGGTATCCAGCCAGATTGCGGACCTGCGCGATGTCGCGCGCGAGACAGGGACACCGATCACGCATGTGAAGCCGCACGGCGCGCTGTACAACGATGCCGCCGTGGACGCGCATATCGCCCGCGCGGTCGTCCGCGCGGTCCTGGACACGGATCCGAACCTGCTGCTGTACGGTCTCGCGGGCAGTACGCTCATCACCGAGGCGGAGCTGATCGGACTGCGCCCGATCGCCGAAGCCTTCGCCGACCGTGCCTATGAGACCGATGGCACTCTGACGCCGCGCGGCGCGGCCGGCGCACTGATCGAGGACCCCGACACGGCCGCTGCGCGCGTGCTGCGCATGGTTGTCGATCGGACCGTCACCACTACCGCGGGGAGCGACATGCGCGTGCGCGCGGAGACGATCTGCATTCATGGAGACGGCGCCCATGCAGTGGACATCGCGCGAAGAGTGCGCGCCGTGCTGAACGACGCCCCCGTGCGCGTGGCGCCGCCGGGAGCACCATGACCGGCGAGACAGCGACGCTCCGCGCGCGCAGTGCGGCGATCACGGGCGCGGCGTTCCTGATGGCCACGTCAGCGGTGGGGCCCGGCTTCCTCACGCAGACCACCGTCTTCACCGCGCGGCTCGGAGCAAGCTTCGGCTTCGCGATCCTGATGTCCGTGCTGCTCGACCTGGCCGCTCAGCTCAACATCTGGCGCGTGATCGCCGTGGGCGAGCGGCGCGCGCAGGACATCGCGAACATCGTACTCCCCGGTCTCGGTCACGTCCTCGCCGGCTTCATCGCCATTGGCGGACTCGCGTTCAATGTCGGTAACATCGCGGGGACCGGCCTGGGCGCGAACGCGCTGCTCGATGTCGATCCGCGCGCCGGTGCCGCGGCCAGCGCGGTGGTCGCGATATCGATCTTCGTCGTGCGCGAGGCCGGCCGTGCGATGGACCGCTTCACGCAGGTGCTGGGCGTCGTCATGATTGCGCTGATGGCATACGTGATGATCACGTCCGCGCCACCGCTGGGGGAGGCAGCGCTGCGGAGCGTGTGGCCCGAGCAGATCGGCATTCTCGAGATCGTCACGCTCGTCGGCGGCACGGTCGGCGGCTACATCACGTTCGCGGGCGGCCACCGTCTGCTCGACGCCGGTGTGAAGGGTGCCGGCGCGCTGCGGCAGGTGCAGCGCAGCGCGCTGACGGGGATCGGCGTCGCGTCGTTCGTCCGCGTCGCGCTATTCCTGGCCGCACTCGGTGTCGTGGCACGCGCGGACATCCTGGGCGCGGCCAACCCGCCCGCGGCCGTGTTCGAGGCTGCCGCCGGCGCGATCGGACGTCGCGTATTCGGCGTCGTGATGTGGGCGGCCGCGATCACGTCCGTGGTCGGCGCGTCCTACACGTCCGTGTCGTTCCTGCGTTCGTCCGTGCCCATCATCGACCGCCGCCCGCGCACCGCGACCATCGCCTTCATACTGCTCTCGACCGCCATCTTTCTCACGATCGGCCGGCCCGTCCGGCTGCTGATCCTCGCCGGCGCGGTCAATGGCATGATCCTGCCCCTGGCGCTGGGCGTGATGCTCGTGGCGGCACACCGCACCGCCGTTGTCGGCGATTACCGCCATCCGCGATTGCTGACGCTCGCCGGCATTCTCACGGCCGTGCTCATGGGCGCGCTGGGCGCCTGGACGCTCGTGCGCGAGCTGCCGCGCCTCTTCGCATGAACCACCCCAACTCCGAGGCCGCCGTGACCGTGCGACGACGCTGGATGCTGGAGGAATCGAACTGGAGGAACGTGCGCGACGCGCGCGTCGATATCGCGCTCCTGCCCTGGGGCGCGACGGAGGCACACAACCTTCATATGCCGTATGGGACCGACACTCTTCAGGCGGCGGCCGTGGCTGCGGAAGCTGCACGCATCGCCGCGGACGATGGTGCGCGCGTCATGGTGCTGCCCGCCATACCGTTCGGCGTGCAGACGGGCCAGCTCGACATACCGTTCTGCATCAACATGAACCCGTCCACGCAGGCAGCCGTGCTGCGCGATATCACAACGTCGCTCGAGCCGCACGGCATCCGCGCACTGGTGGTGCTGAACGGCCACGGCGGCAACGACTTCAAGACCCTGCTCCGCGAGCTTCAGCCGCACACGCGCCTGCTGCTGTGCACGCTGAACTGGTGGACCAGTGTCGATGCGACGCAGTTCTTCAGTGAGCCGGGCGACCACGCGGGCGAGCTCGAGACCAGCGTCGTCATGTATCTCGCGCCCCACCTCGTGCTGCCGCTCGACCAGGCGGGGACGGGCGCCGCGCGACCGTTCCGCGTGGCCGCGTTCCGCGAGGGCTGGGCGTGGACACAACGGGAATGGACGCAGGTAACGGAGGATACCGGTGTCGGCGACCCGCGCGCCGCGACAGCGGACCGGGGTGAAGCGTTCTTCAGGGCCGTGACTGAACGGATCGCATCCTTCCTGGTGGAGCTGGCGGCTACGGACCCGAGTGAGCTGTACGGCGAGGCGCCGTAGTTGCATCGATTGATGCGGGATGTTCCGTCGAATGAGGAGGGGTCATGGAGCTGGGCGGCATACATCATCTGACGGCCATAACGGGGCGCGTCCGCGACAACTACCGATTCTTCACGCGTGTGCTGGGCCTGCGGCTGGTGAAGCGCAGCGTCAACCAGGATGACGTGAGTGCGTACCATCTGTTCTATGCCGACGGTGCGGGGAGTCCCGGTACGGACATCACGTTCTTCGACTGGAACATGCCGGCCGAGCGCCGTGGCACGCACAGCATCGTGCGCACACAGCTGCGCGTGAGCGGCGACTCGCTCGAGTGGTGGGCCCGGCATCTGTCCGATGAGAACGTTGAGACGACGGGCATCATCGAGCGGGATGGCAGGGCTGTGATCGACTTCGAGGATGCCGAGGGTCAGCGCCTGTCGCTCGTCGACGACCATGGCACGGGCGACGCTGCGGTCCCATGGGAGCGCAGCTCCGTGCCCGTCGAGCATCAGATCCGCGGGCTCGGCCCGATCGTCATGAGCGTGCCCGACCTGGCTCCCACGGCGGCGATCCTCACGGAAGTGCTGAACATGAGGGGGGTGCGTGAGTACTCACACCCCGCGACCTCGCTGAATCGCGTGCACGTGTTCGAGATGGGCCCGGGCGGTGCTGGTGCGGAGCTGCACGTGTCGATTCAGCCGGATCTCCCGATTGCGCGACAGGGCGCGGGCGGCGTTCACCACGTCGCGTTCCGCACGCCGACGTACTCGGAATACGACCGATGGGTCGGTCGGCTCGGCCAGATGGGTGTGCCGAACAGCGGACCGATCGATCGCTACTACTTCCGCAGTCTCTATTTCCGCGAGCCGAACGGCATCCTCTTCGAGATCGCGACGGACGAGCCCGGCTTCGCCGTGGATGAGGACGAGGCCACGCTCGGCGAGCGGATCGCGCTGCCGCCGTTCCTGGAGCCGCATCGCGAGAAGATCGTCGCCAACCTCCAGCCGATCGAGTGACGTCGCGGAGCCGGTTGTTCAGTCTGCTGCTCGTGATCTCGTGCGGACCGCCGCCCGCGCCGCCGGCCCTGCCGCTGGAGCCGGACGACTTCACACTGCGCGGCGTGCCGGTCGACGCCGACTCGGCGGAGCTCCGCCTGACGTTCGGCGATCCGGACTCGACGGTCGAATCGCGCAACCCGTTCGACGACAGCACGCCGCTTGTCACGTGGCTCTATGATGGCTTCGAGATCCGGTTCGGCGGGGGCGCCACGCCGATCGGCTACATGATCGACGCACCGGGCGAGAGCACCGCGCGCGGCGTGGAGGTAGGGGATCCGGCCGAACGGCTGCGCCGGCTGTACGGCGACCCGACGACACGCAGCGAGCCCAGCTGGACGTACACGTATGCGGGCGACTCCGCACTGCACGTCATCGACGCCGTCATCCAGGCGGATACGGTGCGCCGGATCTACATCGGCTGGGCGCTCCAGTGAAGCCGGCCGTGACGGTCGGCCGCACCGCGTGCGTTCGATGTAGATCTGCTCGCCTGAGATTGGCAGTCCGCGCGGCGTAACGATTCAGTCCGGCGACCGCTCGACCACCCGGCGGATCACCGCGCCCTCCAGCAGTCGATCGACGACATCCATTCCGGCGGTTACCACCGCGAACACTGTGTACTCGTGATCGAGCCTGACATTGTCGACGAGGTTGATGTAGATCTGGCCGTCACCGGTATCGCGACCGCGCGTTGACAGCCCGACGGTGCCGCGCCAGTTCGGCACACCGAGCTCGTCGCGCGTGAACGGCCCGTCACCGCTGTACTCGTTCGCGCCGGGGCTGCCGCCCTGGACGACGAAGTTGGTGACGACACGATGGAACGTGAGGCCGTCGAAGTAGCCACTGCGCGCGAGGCGCGCGAAGCGCGCCGCATTCGTCGGCGCGTCGAACGGCAGCAGCCGCAACGTCACCGCGCCGCCATCCTGCATCTCGATGACGAACCCGGTGCGCGCGAGCTGAACAGCTTCGGCGTACGTGGGCAGCGGCAGGCGCGGGAGGGGTCGGGTTTCGCCCTGCGGCCGCGTGCCGGTCCACTCGTCGAGCATGTTGACGGCGCGCGCCACGATGGTGTGATCGAAATCATTCAGATAGGGACGGATGCGATCGCCGATCCGGGCGTCGCCGAGCTCCGCAATGAGTCGGAGCAATGCCTGGCGACCGTCGCGCGATGTCTCGCGCTGGAGTGCGCTCACGCGGTCGAGCGCGTCCAGCAGGCGCGGCAGCGCCTGCTGGTGAGTAGTGCCCATCAGCGCCTCCGTGGCGGCCATCAGGAGCTCGCTCTCGTTGCTGTCGAGCTGCGCGAGATAGACGGAGTCAGCGGCGTGGCCGACTGTTTCGGCGAGCTGGCTCACGGCAGCCGTGCGCACGTTCACGCTGCTGTCCGCGGCCAGCCGGTAGAGCACGTCCGTGTCGGTGATGTGGCGCGCGGCGGGAGCCGCGTACACGCGCGCGAACGGATTGGCGTGGCGGGCGAGCGCCTGCACGTGCGGTCGCGCGCGTGCCGCGTCGTTCACGGCGAGTGCGATCGTCGCCTGCGCGGCGCGGTGCCAGCCGTCGCGGCCTGCGGGCAGCGCGCTCGCAATCGAATCGAAGAGTTGCACATGTGCGGGCGATGCGCATTTGGCGCCGAGCAGCAGTATCGCGGTTTGCGCGACATGAACGCTCGGGTCCCGCGCGACGCGAGCCAGGGCTGCACAGTCCGGATCGGCGGCATCGGAGACGAGGGGTGCCAGTCTGGAGAGTGCCGCGTATCGAACCGCGGGGTGCGGATCGGAGAGCGCAGCGTCCAGCAACGCACGCGACTGATCGCCCTGCAACGCTCCCGCCGCCTCGCGGCGGACCTGCGGATCCACATCGCGGAGTGCCGCGCCGAGTATCGCGGAATCGGCGGCACCCGCTGCGGCGAGCGTCGCCACGGCCAGAGCCCGCTCACGCGGCGTATCCGCGTGCCGTGCAGCTGCGCCCAGCGCCTCCGCGGCCACCGTTCGCACAGCCGTGCGGCCTGCGGGCTGCCGCGCGAGGAAGTACAGGCCGCGGAGGGCGCCCAGGCGTGCGCCGTCCGTGCGTCGCAGCAGCGGGATAATGCGTTCCGCGACGTGCTGTGCTGCGTTCGCGTCCGCCGGCAGCCGCCCCAGACTCTCCGCGATCGCGGCCACCGCCGGTCCGTTGCGCGCCAGAGCGCTCAGCAGGATCTCACGACTCAGGAAGGCCCCGGCGCTGTCGCCCGTGGTCTCGACGAGCGCGTGTGCTGCGGCGGCGCCGACACTCGCCGCAGGATCCTCCAGGAGCGGCGCGATCGTCGCGGCGAACTCATTGCGCTCCGTGCGCCCGAGCGCGCGCACCGCGCTCGCGCGCAACGCATCGTCGGAGGAGGTGAGAGCGCTCCCCACCACCGCGCGGTGCTCCGCGGACCGGACGCGCGCGTCGTCGGCTGCGATCAGCCGCTCCCATTCCGCTGCCATGGACGGCGCGGGCCCGTATTCCTGTCCCGGCTGCACGGCGCGCGCAGGCTGCTGATCCTGCGCGGGCGGCATTGACGCCGTGCAGCCGAGCGCCCCACAGACGAGCGCGGCCAGCAGCGTGCCCCGGACTGTCATGCAGGATCTCGCATTCGTCGGTCTATTCCCGCGCCTTGATTACAGTACCACCCACGGCCGCACCGAAAGACAGCCCGAGCGCCAGCAACGCCCACCATGACGCGGCTGCCACTGCCTCGCTCGCATCGCCCGCCAGATCCTCGGCCCTCCGTCCGATCGTGTCTGCGGCCGTACTGACCTGCGCCATCGCGTTCTGTACCAGCGTCTCCACCCGCGTCGCCACGCGTTCCGCTTCGGGTCGGCTCATGTCCGTTCGCGCAGTGATCACATTGATCACCGCCTCGCGATCCACTTCGCCGCCCCTCTCCGTGATCGTCGCGATGATCTCGCGCGCGACATCCTGATTGTTCGCCGGGCCCGTCGCACGCTCGCCCACTGCTTCGATGTCCGCTGCCAGCGTGTCCGGCCGCAATGCCGGATCACCCGTCTGCTCCAGCAGCCGCTCCACCTCGCCCTGCACCTCGGCCATGTCCATTCCAGTGATTCCCGACAGCGCAGCAGACCCGGCCTGCCCGAGTGTCGACGTGAGCCCGCCCGCTGCCGCCGCGGTTGTGCGCCCCACGAGCCCGAACGCGCCTCCGACCACCGTCGTCAATCCGCTCGCCACCAGCCATGCGGCCAGCAGGGTCGACAGGCTCCACAACACCATGCCGTGCAGCGCGCCATCGCCGCGCGTGAGGATGCCGGCGAGTCGACCCGTCGTGAGTCCACCCACGAACAGAGCGACGACACCCGAAACCACCACCCATATGCCCAGCACACCGCCAAGCGTATCCAGCCGTTCCCCCGGCTCCCACGTGTCGAGCCCGATGGCCACACCGAGCAGCGCCATGACCACGTGCAGTGCCGTCGCGACCAGCATCCCCGCCACGATCGCACCCCAGCTGAGCCTGAACCCCGTCTGCTCCACCAACGGGTCCCGCGTTTCCGGACCTCTCGCGATTCCCGGTTCACTCATCGTTCCCCCTCGTCTTCAGTGTCTGTTATTCAGACAGACGGTCGCAAGATCGCGACCTGCGACGGGGAAATTGCTGCTGCCGCAGCCGTTTCAGGGCGCCCGTTCGGAATCAGTTCCGCGGGTGCAGTCGGTCGTGCGGTGGTCCAGATGACGACAGTTCCGCCAGCTGGCCTCCAGAGCGCCTCAGCGCCGCTCGGCCGGCACGCGCGGGTCGGCACCCGAGCGCGGGCCGCAACTGGAGGAGCGCGGTCACTGTACCCGCTCGAAGCGGAGGTCGTAGACGCGGGCCTGCTGCACGCTGAGGTGCGTCACTGTGCCCGTGTCATCGCGGATGAACCGGACGCGGCCGAGCTGACCCGCAGTGAACAGGTCCTCCTCGAGCGCGCGGAGCGGCATGCGCGCGGCGGGCCGGCGCTGGATCACGAGGCTGGCACCGTCCACCGTCACGGCGAGCGTTGTCTCGGCATCGGGGCTGTAATACTCGCCGGCGTAAGCCTGGAGCATCTCCGCCGTGAGCGCGGGCGGGCGCGGTGCAGCCCCCGGGCTGGATGGAGCGGGTGCGGCGGTCCGGACCACGGAGCTCGGGCGGTCGAGCGCGATGCGCGCGACGTCGCGGCCGACCCGACCGGGATTGACGTTGCCGGCATTGCACAGTACGGCCACGTCGAGGTGCTGATCGGGGTAGCGGGCGAGGAACGCACGGTAGCCGGCGGTGGAGCCGGTGTGGCTGACTTCGGGCACATCATCGAGCGATGTCACGAAGAGGCCGGCCGCGTAATCGATCGAGCGGCCGTTGTTGAGTACCCCGCGCTGATGCATCATCTGCACGAACGCTGGACCGCCGAGCGTGCCGGTCGCGAGCGCCTCGTTCCACGTGAGCAGGTCCTCGATGGTGGTGAGGAGGCCGCCGTTGCCGTGCACGTTCTCGATCGGCCGGTCGATCACCCATGTGCCGCCGCGCATGGCGTACGCGGACGAGCGGCCGGGCACGATGCGGCGATAGTCGTCGCGCCACTGCGTGTTCTCGAGACCGAGCGGCTCGAAGATGCGCGTGCGTGAGAACTCCGCGAACGGCATCCCGCTCACGCGGTCGACGATGATGGCGAGCAGGTTGTAGCCGGAGTTGCTGTACGAGTACTCGGTGCCCGGCGTGAAGTTCAGTGTGCGCTGACGGCTGAGGATGTCGAGGACGTGGTCGTGCGTGTGGGTGCGCACGTCGCGCCCCCAGCCGGCGATCGCGGCGACACTGCCCCAGTCCCGCAGCCCGCTCGTGTGGGTGAGGAGGTGCCGGATCGTGATCGTCTGGCCGTAGTCCGGCAGCTCGGACACGTAGCGGCGCACGTCATCGTCCAGCGAAAGCTTGCCGTCCAGCGCGAGCAGCGCGATGGCCGCCGCCGTGAACTGCTTCGCGAGGGACCCGGACTCGAAGATTGTCGCGGGCGTGTTGCGGATGCCGTGCTCCAGATCGGCCATGCCGTAGGCGCGCGCCAGCACCGTCCTGCCATCACGCGCCACGCCGACCGCACAGCCGGCCGAGCCGGTCGAGTCCCATTGTGCGAAGATGGCATCGACGGGGGCGGTCATGGCGTCGGGCTGCTGCGCGAGCGCCGGCAGCGGCAGCGTGATCACTACGGCAGTGAGAGTCGTGCGGAACATCGACATGGCGGGACTCCGGACCGGGTTGCACAGGGGAGGGTCGTGCTTCCGGCAAGGTGCGCGCGCGATCCGGCGGGGTCAAGGTCGCGGCGCGGCGTTCTGCAGGTCGCGGCGCGACGCTCTCGCGGGTCGCCGGGGCGGAGCGGCGGGCCGCCCGGGCGACGCCCGCGGTCGCGCGCGAAGGGTCTACCCCGCCAGCTCGGCGAGGAACGCGCCGCCGTAGCGTTCCAGCTTGGCGGGGCCGACGCCGGGCACGCTCAGCAGGTCCGCCTCGCTCGCGGGGCGCATCTCGGCTATGGCCTTGAGCGTCGCATCGCTGAACACGATGTACGCCGGGACGCCCGCCTCGTCCGCCAGCCGTTTGCGCAGTGTGCGCAGCCGCTCGAACAGTTCGACATCGACGATCGACGCGTCATCGCCGATGACGGTGCGGCGCGTGCGCGTACGGGTGCGGGAGACGCGGCCAGCGGCAGCGGCGGCGGCGGCAATCGACTCGATGGTCTCACCGGTGCACACATCGCACGAGGCACCGCACGCGTCCAGCTCCTCGTCGAAATAGCGCAGGATCATGCTGTGACGGCAGTGGTTCTTCTCGAGCTGATCGAACAGCGACACCGTGGCGCGCCAGCGCCCGTTGCGCACGGCCGGATCGGGAATGCCGTCGAGGAAGCGCTCGTGCATCTTCGCGTCCGCCCACGAGTAGAAGAGCCAGCAGTCGGACGGCAGTCCGTCGCGGCCCGCGCGACCGATTTCCTGGTACCAGGACTCGATGTCCTTCGGCATGTCGCGATGGATGACGAAGCGCACGTTCGACTTGTCGATGCCCATCCCGAACGCGATCGTCGCGACTACCACATCGCAGTCATCGCGTGCGAACGCGTCCTGGTTGCGGACACGCTCCTCGTCCGGCAGGCCGGCATGATACGGCAGCGCGCGCACGCCCTGCGTGCACAGGAAGTCGCAGGTCTGCTCGACCGCCTTGCGGGACAGGCAGTAGATGATGCCGCTCTCGCCCTGGTGCTCGCGCACGAGTGCGAGCATCTCCGCACGCGTGTTGCCGCCCTGGCCCTTCTTGCGCACCCGCACCCGCAGGTTGGACCGGAAGAACGATCCCTTGTAGCCCGCGGGCTTCACCATGCCCAGCTGACGCACGATGTCGCGCGCGACCGGCCGCGTCGCGGTGGCCGTGAGCGCGAGGACGGGTACGTCCAGCTCCTCGCACAGGCCCTCGAGCCGGCGGTACGACGGCCGGAAATCGTGGCCCCACTGGCTGATGCAGTGGGCCTCGTCGACGACGAGCAGCGACAGCGGGCAGCCGCGCACGAACTCGCGCAGCGAGCCGTCCAGCGCCTCCGGCGCCAGGTACACCAGCTCCAGCTCGCCGCGCCGCAGCTCCGCCAGACGGCGGCGTCGCTCCTCGAAGTCGATCGCGGAATTGATGGACGTGGCGCGGAACCCGAGCGCCAGCAGCGCATCGACCTGGTCCTTCATCAGCGAGATGAGCGGAGAGATCACGAGGACCGTGCCGCCCATGACGCGGGCCGGGATCTGGAACGTCAGGGACTTGCCGGCGCCCGTCGGCATGACTGCAATGCAGTCGCGACCGTCGAGCACGGCCGCGATGACCTCCGCCTGGCCCGGACGGAACGTGCTATAGCCGAAAACGTCCTGGAGGACGCTGTGCGCGGCGTCGAGTCTGCTGTCGTGGATGGTGTCCGCCACGCTCAGCTGGTCCCCGACAGCAGGTACTCGCGGCTGACGCGCGTCGCGGACATGCGCTCGACGCGACCGCTGCGGTGCACGGTCTCGACCGGATCGGCATCGAAGCGCAGCGTGCCGATGAGTACCGCCCCGAGCGCCAGCAGGTGCTCCTCCGCGGCCGTCTCGTGCGCGGCCATCACACAGCGTCCGCCGAGCCAGAATATGCCAGCCGGCCGGCCGACGCCCGCGGTCCAGTTGATGTCGTCCTGGTACTGCTCGAATCCGGGTTCTTCCGGTGTACGGCGGTCACGCTTCATGACTTCGGTTCTGCGGTGAGCGGTTTCTGGAAGGTAACGCCGGCAGGGTGTGCGCGACATGCGTGGACGCGCCTTCTTGTCACGGCGCGGCCGCGGCGCTACGCTCGATGGAAGCAACGAGCCCAGGAGATGCCATGGCCTACGATACGCGCCCGGACCCGGGCGAATACAACAACTACTACGACAAGTACGTCGCGCTCGTTCCGGCCGGCGACATCATTGCGCTCCTCACCGTTCAGCTCGATGACACCGTCGCGCTGCTGCGCGATCTGTCGGAGGAGCAGGCGCTCCATGCGTACGCGCCGGGGAAGTGGACGATCAAGGAAGTCATCGGCCACGTCATGGATGCGGAACGCGTCTTCATGCATCGCGCGATGCGCTTCGGCCGCGGTGACGACACACCGCTGCCGTCGTTCGACGAGAATAAGTATACGCCCGCGGGTGAGTTCAACGCGCGACCGCTCGCGAGCCTGATCTCGGAGCTCACCACCGTCCGACGCGCCACGGTTGCCCTCCTCGCCGGCCTCCCCGCCAACGCCTGGGAGCGCCGCGGCACCGCGAGCGGATTCCCGGTGAGTGTTCGGGGATTGGCGTGGATCGCGGCCGGTCACGAGCTGCATCACCGCCAGATCCTGATGCAGCGATACCTGGCGACGTCGGCAACGGGACGCTGACAAAGCTATGGTCCGTGGCCGGGGGTAAAGCGGCGCGGGGGACGTGGGCGGTAACGGGCGGGTTCGGCGGGGGGCGCCCCTGCGCGGGCGGCGGGCTGACGCGGATTGATACCTGATCGGGGTGACGCGGAACGCGACATTGGTGCGAGGCAGTACGTGAAAGTGACACCGCCAGCGGCTTTCCAGAGCCTGGTGCTCACCTGCCGTCTCTATGTGCCGTCCAGCTTACCCTGATCGCGCCGAATGAGCTGCTGGTGCAACGTTGACGGCGCCCAGCGCTGGCAAAGGCATACCAGCCTCCAGATCCGGGCCCGTGGGGTCACTTTGACGCCATCCGGGTAAGCCGCAGCAGGGCGATCAGAAGCTGCAATGGCGGCCGACGCGCGTCTTACCCTGGCGGCGCACATCTCACCCTGGCGGCGCGCGTCATAGCCTGGCGGCGCGCGTCTTATACACCGGCCGACGCCCGTCTTACACGGCGGCCGACGATGCTTCGTTCGTCGGGTGTCCCGCGCGCGACCATTCCGTGAATCCGCCACCGAAGTTCATGACATCGTCATAACCGTTCGCGGCGAGCAGCGACGCGGCGATGGCGGACCGGCTGCCGGTCTCGCAGTGCACCACGATGGGCCGGTCGCGCGGCACTTCGTCCAGGCGCTCGGGCAGGTACCCGAGCGGAATGTTCGGGACGCCGGGGATGTGCTGCGACTGCCATTCACCCGCGCCGCGCACGTCGATCAGCGTCACATCGCCGTCGTCATAGCGTTCGCGCAGCTCCTCTGCCGTGATCTCATCGAGCGTGTGCAGCTCGCCGCCCGCGTCCGCATACGCGCGCAGCGCGTCGTCCGTGAAATAGCCGGCGACGCGATCGAGGCCGATCATGGCCAGGTCCCGCGTGGCGGCTTCGACCGACGCCTCATCCTTCGCAGCGAACAGCAGGTACACGTCGCGATCGTACGGGATGAGCCAGCCCGCCCACGTCGTGAACGACCGGTTGAACGGGATGTTGAGTGTGCCGGGCGCGTATCCCGCGCGATACGCCTTCCACCTGCGTGCATCGACGACGAGCCGGCCTTCTTCGAGCACCTTCGCGAGCGATTCCGGCGCCTGCCGCGGCGGCGCCGTCAGCTTGCCGAGCACGCGCGGGCCTTCGCGATTGATGCGCTTCATCTCCGCGAAGTATTTCGGCGGTTCCGGCTGGCCGGCGAGCACCGCCTCGACGAACTCATCCTCCGATGCGATCGAGAACGCCCAGTTGAACAGCTTCTCGTAGCCGAGCGTGGTCGACGGCACGGCGCCGAGCGACTTGCCGCACGCCGATCCGGCACCATGACCCGGCCACAGCTGGATCCAGTCCGGCAGCTCGCGTATGCGCTGAACGGATGCGAACAGCTGACGCGCGCCCGCTTCCATGGTGCCGGCGACACCGGCCGCCTTCTCGAGCAGGTCCGGACGCCCGACATCGCCGACGAACACGAAGTCGCCGGTGAACACGCCCATCGGCTTGTCCGCCCCCGCCGTATCCGTGACGACGAAGCTCAAGTGCTCGGGCGTGTGGCCGGGCGTATGCACCGCCTTCACACGGATGTTGCCGACACTGAACTCCGAGCCGTCCTTCAGCAGCACGGCCCCGATGCTGTCGGCGAAGCCATACTGCCAGTCCGGCCCGCCCTCATCGCTCAGGTACGCGCGCGCACCGGTCGCGGCCACAAGCTCGTTGGTTCCGCTCACGAAATCGGCGTGGATGTGCGTCTCGGTCACGTGCGTGAGCCGCAGCCCCTCGGCCGCGGCGGCCTCGATGTACTGCTTCACATCGCGGTTCGGGTCCACCACGAGCGCCTCGCCCGTGGCCGCGCAGCCCAGCAGATAACTCGCCTGCGCGAGCTTTTCGTCGTAATAGCGCTTCAGAATCATTGCACTGCTCCATATGTCTGCCTGCGCACGGCGGCGCCGGTCCTCATGTCACGCGGTCACGCGGCAGCGCGCTCAGCGCGCACCGCCGGCGACCTCGGCCTCCGCCGCAATATAGCCGAATGCGGCCCAGTTCGGCCCGTCCAGGATCCGGCGGAACAGCGTTTCGGCGGTGTAGCGATCGCCGTTGTACAGGTGCCAGTTCGCGATGCCGTACCCGTAGGTCGCGATCTGCACGGGATCCCGCGTGTCGACGGGCATCAGGGAGTCCGGCGGGATCAGGCCCTTGTACATGAGCAGACGCCGGTGATACGCGTCGTTCTCCAGGATGCGCATGTCCTGCGTGATCCGCTCGAGTACGGCCGCCGCCGCTTCTTCCTGACCGAGACGCCGCAGCGTCATGTAGAGCCAGTCCGCGCTCGCCACGAGCATGTCATCGTTCTCCGCCACATCGACTGCATTGCGCCACGCGCTCAGTGCACTCTCGAAATCGTGTCGCAGGTAGTGCGCGAGGGCGAGGTGGTACCAGATGTTGGACTTGAGTGTGCTGGTCGGAATGTTGTAGCTGTTCGGCTGGCCGTCCGGCTCCACCTGGTCCGGCCGGTCGGCCATGAGCCGGGCGGCGGTCTCGAGGTCGGCCACCGCGCGCGACATCTGGCGGGTAGTGATGTAGCGATGGCCGCGGTGCCGATACATGCGTGCGTCGTCCGGATGCTTGCGGATCCCCTCGCCGAAGATCCGGATCGCGTCGCGGTAGTATCCCAGGTAGGCGAGACGTCGGCCGAGCCATATGATGGCGTCGGCGTCATCGGGACTGCGCTCATAGCGAGCCCGCGCCTCGGCCAGCTGCTCTTCCATGCGTGCGCGCGCTTCGTCGGGGATGACGGGCGCGAAGAGCGGCTGGCCCAGCAGTGACATCGCTTCGGCACGCGGCGCGGTCTCGGGCGTGAGCCCGTTGTTCGATGAGGCGGTACAGCCGCCCGCGACGAGCAGCGCTGCTGCGAGCGCAATCCGGAGTTGTCTCACAGCCAGTTCCTCCGCCGGAAGAATGTGACGAGGGAGCCGCCGACGATCGCCATCAGCAGCAGCGCGCCGAAGTATCCGTAGCGCCAGTCGACCTCCGGCATGTGAACGAAGTTCATTCCATAGACGCCGGTGATGAGGGCCATGGACATCAGGATGATCGACCAGGCCGTCATCATGCGGACGGTCTGGTTGAGCTGATTCGATGTCACCGTGAACTGCGCATCGACGGCTGTCGAAAGCAAATCCCGCAGCATGTCGATCTCCTCCGTCACGTGCACCGAGTGGTCACGCACGTCCTGGAAGTACGGTGTGAGCTCCGGATTCAGGAACGGCAGGTCGCGTCGCAGCAGGGAGCTGAACACGTCGCGCGTCGGGCTGACGACGCCGCGGAAGCGGAGCAGCTCGCGACGGAGACTCATGATGTGCTGCATCGCATCGCCTGGCTTCTCGTAGGCCTCGGTCTCCGTGGCGGCGACGCGCGTACCGAAGTGGTCGATCATCGGGAAATAGCTGTCCACCAGTGCGTCGGCGACGCCGTGGGCGAGGTGCCCGACCGTCGGATAGTGGTGCGGCCCCGCGCGCCAGCGCGCCATCACCTCGCGCACCTCGCGCACGCTCTCGTTTCGGACCGTCACTATGTAGTGAGCGCCGAGGAAGCAGTGCAGCTCATAGAACGCGGGTCGGTTGCGCTCCGGGTTGATGCGTGCGGCGTACAGCACGAGAAAGAAGTAGCCGGGGTATCGCTCGAGCTTGGGAACCTGTTTTCCGTAGAGTGCGTCCTCCACGGCGAGCGGATGGAAGCCGAGATCCTTCCGCAGCATGGTGGCGTCCGCCTCCGTCGGCCGCACGATATCGATCCATACGATGCCCTGCTCGGGCCCGTGCTCCGGCGCATGGTTGAGGGTCGGCCCGGTGTCCTCCGCGCCGATATCCCTGCTCGTAGCCGCGGTCGCAGCTGTGCCGCGGCGGATGCGCGCCACCGCCTCCTCCAGCGACAGCGGCCGCACACCGTCGGGGCCCGACGCGAGTGCGCGGCGACGGATGCCGTCCCCACGTTCCTGCTCCGTGCTGATCGGTTCGTCGGTTCCCAGAGGCGCTCCATTCGTCGGCGGGCGGTCGGCGGCCTGCCGCGCGCGGCAAGGGCCGTCACGCGGCGCTGGCGGCAGTTTCAGACCACATGATGTCTGTGGGAAATGTGGCCGGTGGGGCCAAGATGTCCGGCGTTCGTGCCCGCGGCAAGTATGATCGGTCCGGCTCGTGTGCGAACCGGACCGCCCTCACCTGCCGAACCAGTAACTCACCTTCAGGAGAAAGATGTTGTCCGGCCGGGCCTCGAACACGGCTTCCGCGTCGCGGGAGAAGCTGAAGTCTCCGTACGGCTGACTTCCCGACCGCTGCTGCTGCCACACCAGGAACAGCGTCGAGCCCGGCCGGTACTCCCAGCGCAGAACGGCGTTGCCGCGCAGTGAGCGGAAATTGAAATCCGGATTGCGGAACGTGAAGCTGGGTGTGCCGGCGTCCCTGTCCGCATCGAGCACGTAGACGCTGTCGCGGCCACTCGCCGATTGCACGGCCGACAGCTGGGTCGCGTCGAATACCCTGCGATCCGTCGTGCGCGGCGCCGTGTATTCCTTGAACCTGCTGTAGTTCCCGCTCGAGATATACGGCTGCGCGAACACCTCGAGCGTGAGCGTGGGCGAGAACGTCGCGCTCAGGCGTGTGTCCATCGAGAGCGTGCGATAATCGAGGTCGGAGAACACCACCCGCTGGCCGAAGAAATGGTCAGCCGATGCGTCATCGAAACGCGTGACGAATTGCGCCTTCGACTGACCGCCGTTCAGTGAGGGCCCGACCGACACAGCCACGCTGGTGGCCGGCTTGAACCGGACCGTGCCGTTCACGTTGTACTCGCGCGTGCCGTCCGCGCCCCTGAACCCGCCGCCGTTGAATTGCAGAACGATGGCCCGGCGGGAGTCGGATCCCAGGTTCGCCGACATGAACGTGCCGGGCGTACGGTGCACGACCGGCCCGCCGCGCGTGGCCCGCTCATCGGCGCGCTCCGGGAACCGGATCGCGAACGCACCGATGCTCCAGTAGTTGAGAAGCTGGTAGAAGACGCTGCCGTGCACCTGTGCGTCGTTCATGTCGCCGTCGAAGTTGTACTGGCGCTGGGCGCCGGCTGTGAGGGACAGGAAGCGCGAAAAGCGGGTCGGCTGATTCTGCTGCCAGCGCACGTTGGCGTTGCCCCAGACATAGTCGGCGCGCGTCAGGAACGCGGCATCGTTGGCCTCGAAGCCGGGTGTCCGGACATTCGTCTGCGCTTCGAACTGCCAGTCACCCGCCTGCTTCGCGATGCGCGAGTACGCGCCGATTCCGCGCATCGACTCGAGCGATGGATCATAGCCGTTCGTGAGAAAACCGTTGTCGTGCGCGTCGCGGTCCGGACGCTGGAAATAGCGTGCTGGCGCGTGCTGGATCCTGCGGATCGCCAGGCTGTCACCCGCGACGTTCGTGAATGCGACCTGCCCCATCCAGCTGTACGTGCGGTCCTTCCAGAACGCCTGCCAGTCGAAGCCCACGGCCTCGGCGTGGCCGGTCAGGGACCGGCGCAACGCGTCGCTGTCGAAGCGGCGCGCCACCGACGTTCCGATGACACCCAGCTGGAGGTTGCCATCGCGGAAGTTGCGGCGCAGCCGGCCGACGAAGTAGTTCGTGAGCGGCTCGACCTCCTCGTCGAAGCGCGTGCCGTCGAGCCGCTGGGCATCGGCCCGCTCCGCTGCGGTCACGGCATTGAGCGCTCCGACCTGCCATCCGGCTCCGGTCCGGGCCGTGACCTTCGCCGCCCCGAGGATCGTCGTGTTCTCGGGCGACGACACGAACTCGGCAGGCTCCTGCACGGCGCCCTGGGGACGCCGGCCGATGCGGCGCGAGTAGAACAGTGACAGCGACGACACGTTGCTGCAGAAGTAGCAGTTCAGGCTGCCGAAGCCGAAGAGGCCGCTGCCTTCCACGAAGAACGGCCGCTTCTCCTCGAAGAAGGTCTCGAATGCGGACAGGTTGACGACGGCCGGGTCGACCTCGACCTGGCCGAAGTCGGGATTGATCGTCGCGTCCAGTGTCACGGCGGAGCCGAGGATCGCCTTGACGTCGCCGCCGAGCCGCCAGCTGTTCGTGTCACCGTCGTCGAACGGGCTGCCGGGTTGGAGCGGCGTGACGCGCTCCGCGCGCGCGACGACATAGGGCAGCAGCTCGATTCCGAGCCCGTGCGACGGCATGCGCAGATCTTCCAGATGGCCGAACAGCGCCGCGCCGCCCGACTCGTTCCTGCCCCAGAACGCCCACATCGACAGCTCCGCGAGACGCTCGGTATAGCGCCAGATCTGGAGGCCCCACGTCTGTTCGTTCGCCGCCGGGAAGCGCATCTGCGAGAACGGGATGCGCAGCTCCGCAGTCCAGCCCAGCGAATCGATGCGGGTAGCAGCCTGCCACACCGGATCCCACGATGGGTCGGCGAACGCCGCCGCCTGACCCGCGTCGTTCTTCACTCCCGACGGATTGATCTGCAGAATCGTCCGGCCGGTATGGTCGTGGAACGTATCGAAGACGAACATGATGTAGTCGCCCTCGACCGATTCGTCGCGACGCCCGAGCCGCGTGCGCACACCCGCCGCCGCCAGCTCGTCATACATGCGCGCGCCGATGTACAGCGCCTCGTCGTCGTACAGGAACCGGACGGATGTCCTTTGCGTGGCCGGCTCGCCTTCCTGCGGCTCGTGCTGCAGGAAGTCGGTCGCCTCCGGTGCCGCCAGCCAGGCGCTGTCGGCGAGACTGCCGTCGAGCTCGACGTGACCCGTCCGGGCAACCGCTGCGACGGCCGGCCGCTCCACCTGTGCCGACGTCGGCGTCTGTGCGTACGTCGCGCCGGCACCCGCACTCAGCAGAAGCCACACCGCAGTCCGGATCATTCTGCTTCCTCCTGATTCCCGCAGCGAATCGACACGCCGACCGGCCCATCCGGAGACTGATCCACATTCGTCCATGTGTGCGGTTCTTGCACCAGTACCGGGACGGAACGATCCCCGGCCGTGACGAAGGAGGAGCAGCAGATGGCGCAGTCGAAGCGGGGCAGCACTGCGAAGCGCCGCCAGTCCGGCGGCCGCGCGAAGGCACCCCTCGAGGAGTACCGGCGCAAGCGCGACTTCGAGAAGACGCGCGAGCCCGCGGGCGGCGCGACGAAATCCCGGCGCCGCGGCCTCCAGTTCGTCATCCAGAAGCATGCAGCCTCGAGTCTGCACTACGACCTGCGTCTCGAGCTCGACGGCGTGATGAAGAGCTGGGCGGTGCCGAAGGGACCATCGCTGGACCCGTCGGTGAAGCGGCTCGCGATGCAGGTCGAGGATCACCCGATCGAGTACAACACGTTCGAGGGCACGATCCCGCAGGGCGAGTATGGCGGCGGCACGGTCATGCTGTGGGACCGGGGGACGTACGTGCCGGATGAGCCGAAGAAAGGCGAGGACGCCGCGAGCGCGGTGCGCCGCGGGCTCGCGTCCGGGAAGCTGAGCTTCACGTTCGACGGCGAGCGTCTGAACGGCTCGTTCGCGCTCGTGCGCACGGAGCGCGGCGAGAAGCCGAAGTGGCTGCTGATCAAGCATCGCGATGACACGGCGAGCGAGGACGCCGAGATCACGGACGTGGTGCAGACTTCGGTTGCGAGCGGCCGCACGATGGAGGAGATCGCCGCTGAGAACGAGCGTGTCTGGCGCTCGGATCGCGGCGGTGAGGCCGGCGGCGAGGAGGCCGGAAAGGCGCCGGCGCAGGCGGCCGCGGGCATGATCGCGCCCATGCGGCCGAAGCCGGCGGAGAGCGTGCCGTCGAAGGGGAAGTGGACGGCGGAGCCGTGGCGCGGCGGCGAGCGCGTGCTCGCGTACGTCACCGGTGACACCGCGGTGCTGATGGACGAGCGCGGCCGGGATGTGACGAAGCGGCATCGCAGCATCGCGGACGAGCTGGTCTCGCTCGCGAAGCGCGTGAAGCGGCCTTTCGTCCTGGATGGCGAGATCGCGGATGGCGATGAGAAGAGCGGCTCCGGCGCGTCTCGCGGATCCGGTCGTGCTGCGAAGTCGGGCCGTGCCACAACGGCGGCAGACGACCGCGCCGTCCTGCACGCTGCCGACCTGCTGCTCGACGGCGATGACGTGCTCATGGAGGAGCCGTGGACGGACCGGCGGAGCGCGCTCGAGACGCTGTTCCGTCGGCGTCGGCTGAAGGAGGTGGCGATCCAGCCGGTGAGCGACGATTCCAAGGCAATGCTGCGCCGCGCCGAAAAGCAGGGCTGGCCCGGCATCCTGGCACGGAAGCGCGACGCGTCGTATGAGCCCGGCACGCGCAGCGATGCGCTGCTGCGCGTGGCGGTGCACTGACGACTGCGTTGACGCGACCGCGTGCCGGCTTCAGCTTTCAGGCGTGCATTCCTACTCCAGCCCCGCCGTCGGGGAGAGCGCCGCGCATGCATCGAGCGTCACGCGTTATGTACGCGTAGCCGCGCTCCTCGCGTTCGCGTTCTGGGTCTGGCGCTACATGCGCGAGACCGAGCCGCTGCTGCACGGCTCGCTCCTGATCTTCCACGAAGCCGGTCACGTGCTGTTCATGCCGTTCGGCGAGTTCATGATGGTGCTGGGCGGATCCCTGTTCCAGCTCATGGTGCCCGCTTTCTTCGCCGCGTACTTCGCGCGCCGGCGCGACTGGTACGCGACCGCGTTCGCGGGACTCTACCTGGCAGCGAGCTTCGCCGGCGTGGCCATCTACATCGCCGATGCGCGCGCGGGCGAGCTCCCGCTGCTCGGCGGTGAGCGCTCGAACCACGACTGGACGTTCCTGCTGATCGAGATGGGGATGCTGGATGCCGACACGACGATCGGCTGGTACGTCATGAGGGTGGGGGAGCTGATCTTCTGGACGGCGCTGGCGGCGGGCGGATGGTTCGCGTGGCACCATCGCCCGCCCGCCGCGGACTGATTTACTGCAGCGCGGCCCGCACTGCTGCTCGCGAAGCCGCCGCTCCGCAGCCGCGCTGCCGGTGCACCGCGAACCTCAGCCGCCGCTGCGCTGCTTCCTGCAGTCTTCCTGGCGCCGCGAATCCGCGAGCGCGACGATCTTCCACTCGCCCTGCACCTTCAGCATCTGGAACGCGTCGTAGCCGCAGTGCGAGAAGTCGTCACCGGCAAAGAAGTCGTAATACGTCCAGACCGAGGCGAGCGGCCCATCGATGCGGATCTCCACGTCGGCCAGCACCTCGTCGAGCAGCAGACCCGCGGGCGCGCGCGAAATGCTGGTGATGAACTCCGACGGCGTACTGATGTGGACCTTACCCTCGCCGTCCAGGCGGTAGAACTGTGCCTCGTCCGCGAACACCGAACGCATCATCGTCGTGTCGCGTGAGCGCATCCCGTCGAACAGCCTGTCGACGACGGCGCGCACCGCCTGCTCGTCCGTCTGTGTGTCCTGCTGAGCTGCCGCGGGCGCCGCCAGTGTGGCGAGCATGATCGCGCCGATCAGAGAGTACTGCAGTCTCCGCATGAATGACCTCTCGTTGAGTGGTGAAGGACGGAATTGAGCGGCAAGCGCGGCACGCCGGCAACCCGGCCGGGACGAAAGGCGCTCCGGCCGGTGTGGAGTCGGATGCCCGCGCCGTGAGCCGGCCATGGGATCAGCGGCCGCCTGCCGGTGACGAGCGACCTGCGGCCAGCCTGCCGGATGTACCCCCGACAGCTTAGAATCGTTGCCGGAACCAGTGACTCCCCCGGAGCAGCCATGAACATCGCATCTCGTCTCGTGCCTATCGTGCTTTCCGCCGCCGTCGTCGTGTCGCCGGCCGCCGCTCAGGACGCGCCTGTTCCTGCGGACGTCGTAGCGCGCGTGCAGGCGGTGCTGGACTCACTGCATGCGAACGGCCGCTTCGCCGGCGCGACAGCCGGCATCGTGCTCGCGGATGGCACGAGCTACGGCTTCGCCGTCGGACAGTCGGACAGTGTCCTGCACCTGCCCATGAAGCCGGCGGACCGGATGCTCGCGGGAAGCGTCGGCAAGACTTTCTTCGGCGCCGTCGCGCTCCAGCTCGCGCACGAGGGCCGCATCGCGCTCGACGACCCGCTCTCGAAGTATCTCGGGTCCGAGCCCTGGTGGACGGATGCCGCGGGTCGCACGCGACTCCCGAACGGTGACGACATCACGCTGCGTATGCTGATGAACCACACCAGCGGCATTGTCCGCTACGAGTTCAACCCCGCGTTCATGGCGGAGGTCACGAAGGACCCGTATCGCGTGTGGAAGCCGGAGGAGCAGATCGCGTTCGTGCTGGACACCGAGCCGCCGTTCGCGGCCGGCGAGGGCTGGGACTATTCCGACACGAACTACATCCTGCTGGCGATGGTCATGGAGAAGGTGACCGGCGAAGATGCGGTGGACATGATCCGCACGCGCGTGCTCGAGCCGCTCGGCCTCTTCAACACCGTGCCGTCGTCGTCGCCGGACATCCCCGGCGTCGTGCAGGGCTATGCCGGCAGCAACAACCCGTTCGGCGGCGCGGACGCCGTGCTCCTCGGCGACGGACGATTCGCCTTCAACCCCGGCTTCGAGTGGGCGGGCGGCGGATACGCCAGCACCGCCGAGGACCTCGCCCGCTGGGCGAAGATGCTCTACGAGGGCGACGCGTTCGACGCTTCCCTGATGCCGCAGGTGCTCGACGGC
>DATHUY010000014.1 GCA_035461765.1 Longimicrobiales bacterium | reverse complement strand
ACGCCGTTCACGGTGATGTTGACTGTCTCGGTCTGCTCGTTGGCCAACGTGTTCCTCCGGGCCGTTTCAGACGGCGGCCGCCGCGGGCTGCGCGCGGCGGATCAGGGCCAGGTACTCGTCCTTGAATTTCGCAATCGAGCTCGCAACAGGCGCTGCCGCCGAGTCGCTCAGCACGCAGATCGTGGTGCCGGTCATGTTCGAGCCGATCTGCAGCAGCTGATCGAGGTCTTCCTGCCGGCCATAGCCGGCCTCGATGCGGCGCAGGATGCGCGCGAGCCACTGCGTGCCCTCACGACACGGCGTGCACTGACCGCACGACTCGTGGGCATAGAACTCGACCATGCGCCGGACCTGTTTCACCATGTCCGTCTGGTCATCCATCACGATCACCGAGGCGGTGCCGAGCATGCTGCCGGCAGCCGCGACGCTCTCGTAGTCCATCGCGATATCGATCTCGTCGGCTGCGAGGATCGGTACCGAGCTGCCGCCCGGAATCACCGCCTTGAGCTCGCGACCGTCGCGAATGCCGCCGCACACGTCGTAGATCAGGTCTTTCAGCGGGAAGCCGAGAGGCAGCTCGAAATTGCCGCGTCGCACGAGGTGGCCGGACATGTTGAACAGCTTCGTGCCCGGACTCTTCTCCGTGCCCCACTGCTTGTACCAGTCCGCACCATTATTGATGATGTGCGGAACAGCGCAGACCGTCTCGACGTTGTTGATCGTCGTCGGACGGCTGAAGGCGCCCATCACGGCCGGGAACGGCGGCTTGATGCGCGGCTGTCCGCGCCTGCCCTCCAGCGAGTTCATGAGGGCGGTCTCTTCGCCGCAGATGTACGCGCCGGCGCCGAGGTGCAGCGTCACGTCGATGGAGTTGCCGGAGCCCATGACGTCCGCGCCGGCGATACCGGCGGCATACACCTCCTCGATCGCGCGACCGATGATCTGGGCGGGCTCGAAGAACTCGCCGCGGATATAGATGTAGACGTGCTTCGCGCGGATCGCGTACGCGCCGACCAGGGCACCCTCGATCAGCTGATGGGGGGTCCACCGGCACAGCTCGCGGTCCTTGAACGCGCCCGGCTCCGACTCGTCCGCATTGATGAGCAGGTAGTGCGGTTGCCGGCTGTCATCCTTCGGCATGAACGTCCACTTCACGCCCGTGGGGAAGCCGGCGCCGCCGCGGCCGCGCAGGCCGCTGTTCTTCACGATGTCGACGACTTCGTTCGGCGCCATGCCGAGCGCCTTCTTCAGCGCCTGATACCCGCCGCGCTTTTTCCAGCCCTCGAGCGTACG
This sequence comes from Longimicrobiales bacterium, assembly GCA_035461765.1. GTDB lineage: Bacteria > Gemmatimonadota > Gemmatimonadetes > Longimicrobiales > RSA9 > SH-MAG3. The sequence goes on along the minus strand of DATHUY010000014.1, from coordinate 4,119 downwards.
CGCTTCCGGATCACCGAAGTGCTCGCTCAGGACGCGCGTCTCGCGCTCGTGCCTGTATGGGTATGCCATTAGCCCAGCCCCTCTTCCGACGGACGGTCCGAGGCGGGCGGACGTGACGCAGCCGGCGGCGTCGTGTCACCGCCCGGGTACGGATTCGATTCCGGCCCGACCGCGTTACCCGCGGCCCCCGGATCCTCCGGCACCTCGATACTGCCGGCGCCGTGTCGTGCCTCGGGCGGCTTGACGTCAGTGGCGGGCGCCTTCCTGCGGATGGGCCGCTCCGTCCGGAGCCGCTCCAGGATTTCCGGCACGTCCTGCGGCATCACGTTCTCGAAGTAGCGCTCATTGATCTGCACCGCCGTCGGGAACCCGCACGCACCGAGACACTCCGCTTCGATCACCGTGAACGCGCCATCGAAGCTGATCTCGCCCGACTCGGTGCCGGCACCCTTCAGGAACGCCTCCATCACCTCGTCGCCGCCGCACAGATTGCAGGCGACGTTGGTGCAGACCTGGACGAGATAGTCGCCCACCGGCTGCTTGTTGTACATCGTGTAGAACGTCGCCACGCCGCGCACGTAGGTCGGTGACAGGTCCAGCTCCTCCGCCACGACCGCCATGGACTCCGCGTCAATATGGCCGCGGATCTCCTGCGCCAGGTTGAGCAGCGGTAGCAGTGCCCCCTGCGGTTCCGGATAGCGCGACTTGATCTTCTCGGCCCGCTCGCGGTACGGTCCCTCGAACAGGACGGCGCCCGGGTTCTTCTGGAGCAGCTGATACGGATAGGAGCAGGCACCACCGGCCTCGCCACCTTGAGTGGGGCGGCGCCCGACATACGTGGTGCCACGGATGTCCGCTTCCGTCAGATGGCCGAAATCGCCCGTCTCGCCGGCATACCCGGGGTTCCCCAGAACCGGCGTCTTCTGCTCAGCCATGCGTGCTGCCCTTCGCTCCACTCCCCATCGCCAGGAAGCTCATCGATCGATTTCCCCGAGCACGATGTCGATGCTCGCGTTCACGGTGATCACGTCCGACAGCAGGTGCCCTTCCACCATCTTCGGCAGCGCCGAGAGATTGATGAAGCTCGGACCACGCACACGCCAGCGCACAGGTTTGGAACCGCCATCACTCACCACGTACATGCCCAGTTCGCCCTTCGAGCTCTCGACGCTGAACCAGCTCTCGCCGACCGGCGCCTTCACCCCGCCCATCACCAACTTGAAGTGGTGAATCATCGACTCCATGTCGCTCATGACGTCGGCCTTGCCCGGCAGGATCACGCGTGGATCGTCCACGTTGATCGGACCGCCCGGCAGCCGCGCGATGGCCTGGTCCAGGATCCGCAGCGACTGCCGCATCTCCTCCATGCGCACCAGGTACCGGTCGTAGCAGTCACCGTGCTCGCCCACCACCACGTCGAAGTCGTAGGTCTCGTAGTCGTAGTATGGACGGTCCTTGCGCAGGTCGTACGGCACGCCCGACGCCCGCAGATTCGGACCGGTCATGCCGTAGTCCTTCGCGTCGTCCGCGCTGATCACGCCAATGTTCTGATTGCGCCCGATCCAGAGGTTGTTGTGCGTGAGGAGCGTCTCCACCTCATCGAGCGTCTTCGGCAGCGTGTCCACGAAGTGACGCAGCGCCTCCACCCAGCCGGGCGGCAGATCGGCCATCATGCCGCCGATGCGCGTCGATGATGTCGTGATCCGTGCGCCTGTGAGCGCCTCATGGAGGTTGTAGATCCGCTCGCGCTCCTGGAACGTATACAGGAAAACGGTGAACGCGCCGATGTCGATTGCGGTCGTGCCGATCCAGAGCAGGTGGCTGAAGATGCGATCCAGCTCCATGCACATCACGCGCACGACCTTGCACCGCTCCGTCACCTCGATACCCATCATCTTCTCGACGGACATCGCGTAGGCGCAGTTGTAGATCAGGGGTGCCAGGTAGTCCATGCGATCGGTCAGCGGGATCACCTGATTCCACGTGCGGTACTCGCCGAGCTTCTCGAAGCTCGAGTGCAGATAGCCGATGTGCGGCGTGCACTTGACCACAGTCTCGCCGTCCAGCTCCAGCACCAGGCGCAGCACGCCGTGCGTAGCGGGGTGCTGTGGACCGATGTTGATCAGCATATGCTCGCCGTGCAGCTCCGGCTCCATCCCCTGCGGCAGCACCGGCATGCGGATCGGGCGGCCGTCCTCGCCCATGTCGGGCGTCCGGCTCACCATGTATTCGACAGTTCTCGTGCTCACGATGATGCTCCCTTCGGCCCCGGCGTCCCGCCGGCCGCCGACCCCGATGCACCCGGCGCCCAGTCGTCCGGATCGTTCGGACGGTCCGTCGTGCCCGCTACGGTCTCCGCGGCTGCCTTACCCGCGCCCTGCGACGCACCCGGTTCGGGCTGGCGCGCCTTTTCGCCGCCCGGAATCACACCGCCCGCTACGGTCAGCTCGTCAGGCGTATAGAAGTCCTCGACGGCCATCGACAGGGCGCGCCGGGTCTGCTCCGCACGAGTGAACCGGCCACGCAGCGGGAAGTCCTTCCGCAGCGGGTGGCCTTCGGCATAGTTGTCGGGCATCATGATGCGGCGCAGGTCCGGATGGCCGCGGAAATGTATGCCGAAGAGGTCCCACACTTCGCGCTCGAGCCAGTCGGCCGAGTGCCAGATCTCCACGACGGAATCGATCTCCAGCGCGGTCAGCGGCAGTGTGGCCTTCAGCCGCAGCTGCCTGCGTTCGGTCGTGGACCAGAGCTGGTATACCACCTCGAGCGGACGGCCGCCGCCATAGTCCACGGCGGTCAGATCGATCAGCATGTCGTAGCGTTGCGCCTCGTCATCACGCAGCCACCGCAGCAACGCGCGCACGCGCTCAGGAGCCACGTACACCACGTGCTCGTCACCCGCGAACACCGTGTGATGCAGCACGGCGTCACCATAGCGCGCCCGCAGCGCAGCCACACTCGGATGCGATGAGGCGTCCGCCGGCTCGCCGCGCGGTGCACCCGACTCTTCCGCTGCCTCCGCCCCTGTTTCGAGACCGCTCAGCGCCTCGTCGAAATCCCGGTCCTTCATCACTACGGCTGCCGGTCCGCGGGACGCGCCACCGCCGTCGTCGAAACCAGCCCGCTCACCTTGTTCTGGTTCGTCGAATTGCCGTATGGCACGGCGATCTGGTCGATCACATCCGCCGGCAGATTCTGCTTCCCCGTCCGGGCGGCATCCTCCTCGCGCAGCGACTGGTTCGACAGCGCCTCACCCTTGATCTTCTCCTGGAGCAGCAGGATCCCGTAGATCAGACCCTCCGGCCGCGGCGGGCAGCCGGGCACATAGATGTCGACCGGGATGATCGTGTCGATCCCCTGAACCATCGAGTACGCATCGAACACTCCGCCCGTCGACGCGCATGCACCCATCGAGATCGACCACTTCGGCTGCGGCATCTGATCCCAGATCCGCCTCAGTACCGGCGCCATCTTGTACGGCAGCCGCCCCGCACAGATCAGCATGTCCGCCTGCCGCGGCGAAAACGACATGCGCTCCATCCCGAAACGCGCCATGTCATACTTCGTCGCGAACGACGCCATCATCTCGATCGCACAGCACGCCGTGCCGAACGGCATCGGCCACAGCGAATTCGTCCGCGCCCAGTTCACCACCGCGTCCAGACGCGTCGTCAATATCGATGCCTCGCCGCCCGTACCAGGCAGCGTCGGCAGCATGTTGCGCTCTGTTACTCCCACTCGAGCGCCCCTTTCTTCCATTCGTAGATCATTCCGACTGTCAGCACCACGATGAAGATCAGCGCCGCCACGAACCCTTCCCACCCCAGCGATCGCATCACAACTCCCCACGACAACAGGAAAATCGTCTCGAGGTCGAACACGATGAACAGGATTGCCACCATGTAGAACTTCACCGAGAACCGCTCACGCGTGTCGCCCAGCGGGGTCATGCCCGATTCGTACGGCTCCAGTTTCGCAGGGGTCGGCCGGAACGGACTGACCAGGTGGGATAGGACGACCATGCCGACGGCGTTCGCAAGCGTAACGCCCAGCAGGATGAGGATCGGCACGTACGACTCTAGCATGCCCTGTCCGTTCGCTTGTGAATTCGTTCACGAA
>DATHUY010000013.1 GCA_035461765.1 Longimicrobiales bacterium | reverse complement strand
AACCAATCAGGGGCTTCGCGAATTGCGTCCTGTCTCGAGGGACTGGCGCAGCTTCATCTTCACGAGCCATGCCCGGCTTGCTGACGCCCTGCCGTCCTACCGCAGCCGCATGGAGCTGCTGATCGCGAGCACATGCGAGTCGGTGTTGAAGGGAGCGCCGGCAGCGTCGGAGTGCAACTGGGCTTTGCATGGGCTGCGACTCGTCGATTGTGCTACGCGTGCGGGGACGCTCCATCGCCTTCGAGGCAGGGACGAAGCTCAAAGGATGGCGCAAGGCGACGGTCGAGGTCCTGCTCGCTCCCGGTAAGGAACCGGAATGGGTGCCCGATGTCTGCCGTCTCACTGAAAGCCATTGCATCCTGACCGAGAGTTTCGCGAACACGTACCATGTGCTCCGCGCGCAGCGATGGCAGGTTGGGGTCCTGGCTGCAACTGCGATGGCGGCCCTCGGTTCATGGTGGTTCGGCGCCGGCCCCGCGGTGCTCAACGCCAGCTTGCCGCTGCGTCAGCGGTTACCGCTGGCGTGTCGAGGTCCCGGTCGGGCTCTTGCCCTCCGTCGTTCTGTTCGGGATCATCGGCGCGGCGGTCAGCGGCATGGCTGCTGATCAGAACGGAGCCGGACACCATTCCGAAGCAGCTGACGGCGTGGACCGGCAGTATGGCGCGGATCGTCGTGGCCGGGATCGCCGCCCTCGTCATATTTCTCGCGCTCGAAAGCACCGTGCTCGAAGGCGCGGACTCGCGGCTGATCCTGCTGCAATCGTTCGTTGCCGGCTTCTCCGAGCGCCTGCTGAGCGCCGCTGTAAAGAACGCCGGCGGGTAATTTGCATCCACGTACCCACGGGTGCTGATGAATGCGATTCAACAGGCGGGCGCGATTGCGTTTCGCATGCAGGATGACCAGCCCATCATCCTGCTCGTGCGGGCGCGCAGGGATCCAGATGCGTGGATATTCCCCAAAGGGCACGTTGAACCTGGGGAGAGTATCGCAGCCGCCGCACTCCGGGAGTTGGAGGAGGAGGGCGGCGTAGTGGGCGAGATCGTGAGCGAAGTCGGCAGCAGCTCCTTTCGCGAAGGCGGCGAAACGTACGCCGTAACGTACTTCCTCGTCCGCACGGCTGGTACGGTCAGCGATGCGGAGGATCGCGAACAACGCTGGTGTACGCCGGCGGACGCACTCCGCCTGCTGACGTTCGATGATACGCGTAACCTGCTGAATCGGACGCTGCGCCGCATCGGCTGGCATGTCGAGGTAGTGTGATGGATCGCACCGAACCGACCGTCCCCCGTGTCTACATCGAGGAAGTCCCGAGCGGCGTGCCAACGATTACCGGCGTGAGCACGTCCGTCACCGGCTTCATAGGCCGGGCGAGGCGCGGACCGGTGAACCGCGCGCGCATCATTCATGGCTTCGGCGAGTTCGAAAGCGCATTCGGCACGCTATGGGAACAGAGCGCGCTGGGTTACGCGGTGCAGCAGTACTTTCTGAACGGCGGGGCGACAGCAGTCATCGTGCGTGTAGACGGTGGGGCGACGCCCGTGGACGCGGCAATACTCGGCAGCGCGGTGCCACCGAAGACGGGCCTCCATGCGTTCGACGAGGTGGAAGATCTGAACCTGCTGTGCATCCCGCCGTTCGACAGCGCCGGATTCACCGGCGACGCGAGCAGTCAGGTGCTGACCGCGGCGCTCGCATATGTGCGTCTTCGCCGCGCGATACTGCTTGTCGATCCGCCGTCGTCATGGAATAACGCTGCAGATCCAACCAGCGCCGCGAGCGGTGTCGACAGCACCGCGTTCGGCCTGGCCCGTGACGCCAATGCCGCGGTCTATTTCCCGCGCATCCGTTGTCCGGACCCGCTGCAACAGGGACGGCTGGCGACATTCGCGCCAGCGGGCGCTGTCGCGGGAGTCATCGCGCGCACCGATGCGCAGCGCGGCGTGTGGAAAGCGCCGGCCGGCACCGAGGCTTCGCTGATCGGCGTCAATGAACTTGCCGTATCGCTCACCGAAATGCAGCAGGGTCTGCTCAATCCGCAGGGCATCAACTGCCTGCGCGCGCTGCCCGGTATCGGCCACGTGGTGTGGGGTGCGCGCACCCTGCGCGGCTCCGACCGCCTCGCCGACCCGTGGAAGTACCTGCCCGTTCGCCGGACGGCGCTCTTCATCGAGGAAAGCCTGTACCGCGGTACCCAGTGGGTCGTTTTCGAGCCGAACGAAGAACCGCTCTGGTCGCAGATCCGGCTGTCCGTTGGGTCGTTCATGCACAATCTCTTCCGCCAGGGTGCGTTCCAGGGTACCACCCCGAGCGAGGCGTACTTCGTGAAATGCGATGCAGAGACGACGACGCAGCACGACATGAACCTCGGCGTCGTCAACATCCTCGTCGGCTTCGCCCCGCTCAAGCCCGCCGAGTTCGTGATCATCCGCATTGCGCAGCGGGCCGGCCAGGTGGCCACATAGCCGCGGAGGAGCACCGATGTCGAGCTTCAGCGCCCCCCAGCCGCTTCGATCCGTACAGGGTCTTCAAGTTTCGCGTGCGGTGGGATGGGCGGCACGTGGCAGGAATCAGCACGGTGAGCGCACTGAAACCGAGCACTGCGCCGATCGAACGCCGTGAGGGCGGCGACCCTGGCATGGTGCGCAGGTCGCCGGGACAGACGAAGCATGAACAGATCACGCTCGAGCGATGTGTCACGCATGACACCGAGTTCGAGCAGTGGGCGAACACGGTCTCCGTCTCCGGCAGCGGTCCCGGCGCGGAAGTGTCGCCGAAGGACCTCCGCAAGGATACCGTGATCGAGGCATACAACGAGTCCGGCCAGCTCGCCATCGCCTACCGCCTCTACCGCTGCTGGGTGTCGGAGTACCAGGCGCTGCCCGATCCCGACGCGAGCGTGGGTGCCATCGTGATCCAGACTCTCAAGCTCGAGAACGAGGGCTGGGAGCGCGATTACGCGGTGGACGTCGGCGCGGCTTCACGCGCAGGTCATTGCCCTCCCCACGGATACCCTGCGCGCCGCGCCGCTCGAGCGCACCGACCTGTTGCGCCTCGTGCAGCAGGAGTGCGCGCTGGAAGGCGCGCTGCTGCTCGTCGAGTTCGGTCGCGTTCCCGTTCCCGGACGCCGAAGCGCGGCGCGAGATCTGGCGGCGACGTCTTCCCGTCCGCCACGCCCACGGACCGCGTGGACTCGCAGCGGCTCGCACGGCTCAGCGTGGCCGGCGGCAACATCCGCAACATCGTGCTGCACGCGCCGTTCTTTGCCGCGGCCGAAGAGGCGCCCGTGCAACAGGGGTCCACATTCGGGTCTACATCTGCGGAATTAGGACGGCTCAGGCAGTAGGAGTTGGTTGCAAAATCACAAGAAAAACGCGACACCTCCGTCTTAAACCGACTCCGGAGGGCCCGTCCACGGAAGGGGGTTCAGGGGGTCGCGGGTTCAAGTCCCGCCGTCCCGATTCGGAGAAGTGAGAGCCCGGCAGCAGCGGTTAACGCTGACCGGGCTTTCGGTTGTGTGCCAGCGCGCAGTTCTGCTGATACCACGCATGTAGAGGCTGGATCGCCCGAGAGCTCACGCGCATTAGCGACGCCGCTCGCTGACTGGAATCCACCACTCGGCCGCATGCGTAAACGGCCCGTTCGCATCCACGTGCACTCCGCGCAGTCGCGGACGGACTGCGAGCACACGCGGCGTATGCACGGTGTAGATGATCGGCACGTCCTGCGCCACGTAACGCTGCAGCTCGCGGTATAGCGTGCCCCGTTCGCTGTCCGGTATAACATCCCGGAGCCGCTCGACGATCGAGTCGACCTCGGGACGGTTGTAGGACGCCAGGTTGTATCCGCTCGCCGAGTGGAATTCGGAGTACGGATCGGGCACGGCGATGCGGTCCGGTACAACGATGATCGCGAGCGCGGCCGGGCGCCGCGCCGGATCGCCGAGCGATGCGATGAACACGCTCGACTCGACGAGCTGGAGCTCGACCTCTGCGCCGATCCGCCGGAACTGCGCCTGAACCACAGTCAGCAGCGGCTGCAGCGGCGGCGGAGCGAAAATGGTGAAGCGCAGCGGTTGTCCGGCTGCATTGGTGCGGCGGCCCTGGGGACCTGTGCGCCAGCCGGCACTGTCGAGTAGCGCGGCCGCGAGCGTCGAATCGCGGTCGGGCTGGACGAGGGTCGTGTCACGCCAGCGGAGCGAGGCGTCCGGTAGGAAATTGCGCGCTGGTGCCGAGGCGGGTGAGACGACGTGCGCGATCTCAGCTCGGTCCAACGTGGCCGACAGTGCACGCCGGACGCGCACGTCGTCGAACGGCGGCTTGCGGTTGTCGACCGCAATTGCGAGCGCCCCAACCGGCACTATGGGAAGTATCGTGCTTCCGCCCGCCGCCGCGTCCTTTGCGACCGATGAGCCGACGATGCACGCGTCGGCGCCATTCGTATTCAGCTCTACCAGGATGGCCGATGGCTCCGGCACTTCCCGAAGGACGACGCGGTCCAGCAGCGGTGTGCCGAGATCGTGGGGATAATCAGGGTTGCGATCGAGCTGTACGGAGCCATCGGGCAGTCGGCCGGCAAAACGGAACGGTCCGCTGCCAACAGGCTCGCGATGATAGGACGCACGCTGGAATCCATCGGCGGGAATAGAATCCAGAATGTGCTTAGGCAGGATGGGCAGTCGGGCGAGTGGCTCGAGCACTTCACCCGCCGGCTCACGGAACACCACGTCCACCACGCCTTCGCCGGCCGTTGCACTTTCCACCTCTCCCAGCTCGGCACGCCCGAGATAGCCGTATGCGGAATCGGCCGCCGTCCGCAGCGTCCACGCAACGTCTTCAGCGGTGACGGGTGTGCCGTCATGCCAGCGCAGATCATCGCGCACCCTCAGCCGAAGCGAACGCCGATCGTCCGACCACTGCCAGCCGCTGGCGAGGTGAGGACGGAAACCGCCAGAACTGTCGTAAAGCACGACCGGCGTGAAGAGCACGGGCCGGAGATCCGCAGCGCTCCGCTCCGGCGACGCGAAAGAATTCAGGACATCCGGCCGGCTCAGCATACAGATGACGGCGAGGCCGCCCGACTGCGCGTCGCCTGCGGCGGCGTTATCCAGGTGCGCATTGGTGTCTCCACAGGCCGGCAAGCCGGTCGTGAGAAGTCCGCAGCACAGTACGGCCCGGGTACTCCGCATCATGGCTGTTCTCCCAGCGTGGCCAGCAGGTTCTCGGCGCGTGCGCGCACCGGCGCCGCCGCCGTTTCGCCGAATGCGGCAACGGCCTCGCGGATCAGCGTAACCGCGAGTTGACGATCAATAGTCGCAGCGAGGCGGCCGCGCGCCAGCCGCAGCTCGGCCCAGATGTGCGGGCGGTGATCGCGGACCCGCGGCTCCGCCGCCTCCAGAACCTGCACTGCCGTGCCCGCGTCGCCGCGCGCTGCGGCCAGCTCGGCCGTCAGCAGGTCACAGTAGACGGACTCATCGAACCACTCCGGATGCTCCTTCAGGACCGAGCGCGCAGCGGTCTCCTGTTCGATCGCGCCGCTCACGTCACCTTCGTGCAGGAGTGCCATACCCAGCCGCGAGCGCGCGATGACCTCGAAATGCCAGTGTCCGGTTAAGAGAGACCGGTCCAGCAGCAACTTGCAGTAATCGCGCGTCGCAGACCAATCCTGACGGGAAAAATGGAGGTAGCTGAGGTTCTCGAGCGGCGACAGGACACGCGCATTGGCGTCGAGTCGCTCCATGATGCGCACGGCCTCTTTCAGGTGGCTCTCCGCGGCATCCCAGTCGCCGAGTTGCGTCAGCGTTGCGCCGAGATTGTTGAGTGCTCCGCCGCGGTTCACCGGGTCGGCCGCCTTCTCGTAGTGCTGCAACGCCAACGTGAACTCCTGTGCAGCACGCTCGAGATCTCCGCTGCGATTGGCGGCAATGCCGGTTGCTGTGCGACAGCGCCCGAGTCCGATGTGATCGCCCAGCTCGCCATAGATACGCAGCGCCTCGCTCAAATGAGCGTGGCCGGCCTCCTGCTCGCCAGCCAGAACCAGCATCAGCCCGAGGTTGAACCGGGCTCGGGCGATGAGCGGCGGGCTATTGAGACGCTGCGTGATCTCGAGCGCTTCACGATTGCGCGTGATCGCATCCGTCGGCTGTTGCGCGGGCAACTGGTTGAGTCGCCAGAGGATATGACAGAGCTCTTCGTGCACCTCCGCGGACCGCGCCTCGGCGGCCAGTGTCTCGAGTGCCGCCTGGACGTGGTTCAGGTCGATGCCGCCATGGCTCTGCTCGACTTCGATCAGCCGGCGGCGGATCGAAATTGCGCGACCCGTGTCGCTGGCTTGCGCGAGATCCAATGCACCGGTGAGCGCTTCCAGCGCCTCCGCGTACGCGCCCACGACATGACTCGCATCGCCAAGCCGGTCGAGCGCAAGCAGCCTGTCCTCATCATTCTGTGCATTGCGCAGTGCTCGACGGATCAGCGCGACGGCGTCTCGATGCGCATACATGCGCGACGCGAGGGTGCTGCCGCGCATGGCGAATGCATAGGCGCGTTCCTGGTTCCGTCCCTCGTCATAATGGAACGCGAGCCTGTGTGCGACGGGGTCCAGATCCTTCGCGTACACCCCTTCGAGCGCCTCCGCAACCCTGCGGTGCAGCAGTATCCGGCGTTTGCCCTGCAAATTGCTGTGCAGGACGTCCTGCACCAGCGAGTGGGTGAACTGATAGGTGCTCGCCAGGTCGCCGTTCGGCAGATCGCGCGTTTCAACCAGCCGGGCCAGACGGTGGACCTTCACGATGGGCTCGAGCGCTTCTTCCAGCTCGAGCTCATCCTGGCCGAGCACCATGGACAGTGTGGTCGAGTCGAACTCGTTGCCCTGCACGCTCGCGTATTCGATAAGCTTGTAGATCTCCGGATCGAGGCGGGACAGGCGTCGCTCGATCGCGCTTTCCGCGGACTGCGGCACTGCAATTGACTCGGGAATACTCACCAGTGCCCATTCGCCATGTCGCTTTGCCGCAAAACCCTGATCGACCAGCCAGCGCAGCAGCTCGCCAAAGAAGAGGGGATTCTCGCCCGCCTGCCGATCGAGCCACTCGAGCAGCTCGGGTGTGCCCGGCGCGCCGAGATCCTCCTCGATGAATTTGGCGAGAGCGCTCCTGTCGAGCCGGGGCAGCGGCAGCTCTTCCGCGACGCCGTAACGCTCCAGCTCGACCTTGACGCTCCGGATCGGGTGTTTCGAGACGTCGACGTCGGCCGGGCGGAAGGAGCCGACGATCAAGACCGGCCTGTCCCTGATGCGTCGCGCGAGGTAGTTCAGCAGCGATACGCTCGCACTGTCGGCCCAGTGCAGATCGTCGATGAACAGGAGCACCGTCTGTCTTGCGGCGACCGCGAAGAACATCTCGGCGTACTGGAAGAAGAGCGCCTCTTCGCTCGCGGCGGCAGTCGCCGTGCCGCCCTTCTTCAGCTCCATCGCCGTCGTCAGGGACGCCGAGATGATTGCGCCGGCGACGGGTATCGCACCGATCCACGCCGGCGCGACCGCCGCCGCCATCCCGCGCCACTCGCTCCAGCGGTTTCCGGTCTTTTCGGCGGTCGTTGTCAGCAGACCGCGGAATGCCTCGATAAACGGCTCGTACGGCTGCGCCGCGCCGAACTGCTCGGAGCAGTCCGCACCAATGATCCTGACATCCGGAAGCCGCACCGTCGTGGCGGCAAGGAACTGCGAGACGAGCGAGCTCTTGCCGGCTCCTGGCTCGGCCGTGATGAACACGACGCGACCCCGGCCGGATCGCGCCCGGTCAAGGCGCTGCTCGAGCCAGGCAAGCTCCTGCTCGCGGCCGACGAACACGGGTGTGCTCGAGGAATCGGAGATCAAAATCGGACGGGAAAGAGGACGGCGGAAATCTGGCCGGGCCAGGCGGGCGCCGCAAGAGAGTGAGGAGCCCGCTCGTGCGGGCGCACGCAAAGAGTACCCGGCCACCTCTTGGCGCGCTGCGCCTGCCGCCCTGCTCGTCATGGAAGCAGCGGCAGAGCGCCCGTTTCACGTTCGCAGCGCGGCCTTCAGCACCGCATTGAACTCCTCAGGCAGTTCCTCGTGAGGCCAGTGTCCCGCGCCTTCGATCGGCCGAACTGCCGCGTGCGGAACTGCTTCGCGCCAGCGCTCCAGCAGTGCAGGCTTGAAAGCGCTGTCGCGCATTCCCCAGATGATTGTCACCGGCACGTCCGCAAGGCGGTCGCGACGGTCCCAGAGCGTCCTGTAATACCGGCTGGATCCCAACAGCGACCGTGCGAGTGCGAACAGCGCGCGCTCCCGTGAATCGGCGTCGCGAAAAGCCGCCAGGTACTGCGCGTGTATGGCCGGTGTCAACCGCGATCGATCACCGTATGCACCCGGCATGATCAGGCGCAGAGACGCGTTCGCCCAGCGGTAGAGCAGCCTGGACAGGCCGCTGCCGGCCAGGCGGGCAGCACGCTTCATCGACGGATCCTCCTCCAGCGGCCACATCCATGAGTTGACGATCACCAGGTGCGAGAGTCGATCCGTATGCTCGAGCGCCCAGTCCAGCCCGATCGGGCCGCCGAAGTCGTGAAGCACCAGCGAAACGTTGTCGGCCGGGACGAGTCCGGCCATCAGCTCATGAAATCGCGCCGCGTGCGCTTCGGGTGAGTAATCCGCATCGGGCGGCCGCTCGGACCGGCCGAAGCCGAGGTGGTCGAACGCGATGGCCTCATGTGACTCCTTCAGCACATCCAGCGCGTGGCGCCACTCGTAGCTCCATGTCGGCGTGCCGTGCACAAGGACGACGCGCGGACCGGACCCGGCACGGACATAATGCAGCCTGCCATCGGCCACCCGCAGCCACTGCGGCGGCCACGGCCATGTTGCAGGGTCCGGCCACGCCGCGTCGCTTCCGATCCGGGTTCCGACTGCTGAATTCATCATCGTCGTCATGATCTCCCTCCTCTCCATCGTCCGAGGCCATCGCTCAGGCGGCCTCACCAAATGGTAAATTTGCTTTACTAATTCGTCAAGGGGGTTGACGACAGCCCCCGTTGCGGCTGATTCTGGTGCATGCGAAAACACATGGACGTACTGACGGCAGACCAGCAGCGCAGCTTCGGCCATACGTTGCTGGAGTGTGCGCGCCTTTTCGACCAACTGGGTCAGGAGCGACTGAACGCGGACCTGGGAGAGGACATCGCCCGGCCGTCGGTGATGCGCCTCATCCCGCACATGCCGGCGGAAGGCATTCGACCGACGGAGCTGGCGCGTCGCGCGGACATCAGCAAGCAGGCAGTCGGGCAGACTCTCGCATATCTGGAAGAGCGCGGGCTCGTGGAGTTTGCACCGGACCCTGCGGATGGGCGCGCACTGATTGTCCGGATGACGGATGTGGGGGCGGAGGCTTCGCGGCTGGGTCTGAAGGCACTGGGCAAGGTCGAGCGCGAAGTGGCGAAACGTGTGGGATCAGATGTAATCGCGGCAACGTTTGCGGGGCTGCGCGAGATACTCGCCGCGCTGGAATCACGGGAGGTGTGAAGCTGGCTCGTTCGCGCGCCAGCTCGTGCCATGTCGTTGCGCGCGCAGGTCAGAGGCGCTCGATGTGCAGATAGACGCGCCAGTCCCGCGGCGCGTCGAGACCGCGTGCGAGGTCGAGTCGTACCAGTCCGTCGAGGAAGCTGCCGCCGATGCCGATACTGCGCACCGCGCCGTCGGCATCGAAGCGGTTGCGCGGTCCCGCCCAGCCGACATCGGAGAAGAGCGACAGCCGCGCGGCTGGCATGCCGAAGCCGAGCTCTGCGCGACCGCGCCAGTAACGTTCGCCGACGACGCTGGAGCCGGCATATCCGCGCAGCGTGGCTGCGCCGCCGAGCCGCCAGAGCGCCTGTGCCGGAACGGCGCTGCCTTCCACGGTGCCGGCAGCGGCCTCGAGTCCCAGCGCCATGCTGCCAGCCAGAGGCGTAGAGAAGCGCAGCAACGCCTCCGGGCGCAGGATCCGGTAGTCGCCGGTCTCGGCACTCAGGGAGATCTCACCCGCGAGCCGGGGCGCGCGCGGGTTGCGACCGTGGGCCGCGCGCAGGCGCAGCCGCGCACCGATCTGGTCGGCGGCGTCGGCCGTGAAGTTCGGTCGGAACGTGTTCCTGTCGTTGACGAGGTGCAGCGCACTGAAGTCCGTGCTGTTCTCGACGGCACGCTGACGCTCGGCGTAGACCCTGAAATCGAACCATTGCGATCGCGGGTCGGCCGGCCGGAACAGCAGCTCCGCGCCCGTGGCATCGAAGTACTGCCTATCGCTGCGGCTGAAGAGGAGTGAGGCGAGCGATCCGACGAGGCCCGGCACGCTCTCGTGCGGGTGCGCTGGCTCCAGCCTGCGGTACACTGCGGGCCGCGTGAACCAGCCGGTGCCGTGCCGCTCCAGGGCGAGCTCCCCGCGCGGCTCAGCTTCCGGGATGCCGATGCGCGCTTCGGCGCTCAGCCGGTGGCTGCCGCGGTCGGCGAGGAGGCGCGCACCGATCGAAAGCCCCTCCACGGGATTGTAGCGGAGCAGCCCGGGCGCGAAGGGCGGGAAGTGCAGGCGCGGCCGCTCGAAGCTCGCAGGAGGAGCCGGCAGCGAGCGCAGACGGTCCGCAATGTCGGACAGCTCGTCATGGGAGATGAGGGCGATGTCATCGCCGAAGATGGACGGCGGGAGATCGTCGCTGTGCAGGAGCGCGCTGTCCGACGGTGCAGTGAGAATGAATGTGCGGGTGCATGGCGGCACATCGGCGACACTGTCGCGCGCAGCGGCCATGCGTGCACGGCGCGCGCGTTCGCGATCCGTGGTTGCCTGCCGTGCCGAGTCCGTCGCCGCACCCGCCGTCGTCGTCTCGTACTGCACCGTCGCGCTGCACGAGGGCGGCCGCGCCACGACGCCGGCTGCCGGCGCCGGCGTCGGATCCGCTGCAACGCTATAGGCTTCGTACGTGCGCTCGTACGTGAGTGGCACGCGTACCCGCCCGGCGAGGATGTGACCGCGCGCGGCCAGTCGACGCGGCAGCCACCACTGCAGATCCCAGAGGCCGTACTCGATCGCGATGTAATCGACTTCCGCACGCATCGGCTGCACGAAACGGCCGATGTCGTTGAGGGTGATGCTGCGCACGTTCGTGGTGTCGCGCGCGTTCGTAGTGTCGCGATCCTCACTGGCCGACTGCGCCACGGCGATACTGCCGGCATCCGTCGCCGCGTCGAATGCAGCCGCCGGCCGCACGTACACCTGCACGACAGCGTGCGTGTCCGCGTCGAACCAGAAGGAGCCGTGCAACAGGTTGAGCGCGCTACGCCGCGGCGTAACCCGCAGCTCGAGCAGCCGCACCTCGCGCCCATCCGGCAGCCGGATGCGCGTTGTGTCTCCGGACGCGAAGCGGTAGTGCTCCTCACTGTCGTGCGCGAGCGGGTGACGCAGCCCGGTGCTGTCACCCCGCATGAAGAGATCGGTACCGACGGGATCGAAGGCCAGCCGCAGCAGCTCCGCACTCAGGTCGTCCGGCACGGCCGGCGTGGCATCGAAGAGCGGTGCCACCTCACGCATGCCGAGAATCGCCATGCGCACGGGGCCGTCACGGTGCCAGTCGATCTCCGTCGCCGTCTCGCGCCGATAGACGATCTTCTCCGCGATGCCGGCGCGCAGTGCGGCAGTGAAGCGTTCGCGGGCGATCGTCGAATATGCCTGGATCCGCAGGTCCACGGTGTTGCGGCGGATGCGTGCCTGCCTAACGAGCTCGCGGGCACCCTCGTCCCGGTAGGCATCGTCCTGTGCGCGTGCCCGATCGGGGAGCAGCGCGGCGGTCGCGAGCAGGGTCAGGATGACACGACGCAGGGCAGGGCGGGAACGCATCGGGTCCTGTCGGTCAGGGAATCGCGTGGGTGCGTCCAGACGGCTTCGGCGCGCGACGTCCAGCCTGAACGGTGGAGACTGCAGTATAGGACTGCCGGAGACCCCGGCGAGTTCCCTCGGTTCAGCGCAGCGCGTGCAGCGGATCGGCGCGAGCGCCCCCCGACAGGGCGCTCGCAGCCGGCATGCGTGAGCGTTTCTTCACGGTTATCGCCACGACCTCAGGCCGTGTCGTTCCTCAGCGATGAGCTGGGTTCGATCCCGAGCACCCGCCGGGCCGGCACGTAGCAGGCGGCGAGCGCGACGACACCCAGTCCGGCTGCCACACTCACGAGCGTGAGAGGATCGGTGGCGGAGATGCCGACCAGCGCGCCGCGAACCGCGCGGCCGGCCATCCATGATCCGGGAATGCCGATGAGCAGGCCGAGCAGGATGAGCCGTCCGCCATCGCCCAGCACCATACGCAGGACTCGGCCATGGTCGGCGCCGAGTGCGATGCGGACGGCGAGCTCGTGACGTCGCCGCATGACGGTTGAAGCGATGACACCGTACAGACCCATCGCCGCGAGGAGGAGCGCACCGAGCGCGAAGCCGCCGATGAGCACGGCACTGACGCGCTGCTGACTGAGCGACGCGTCCACTACCTCACGCATAGGCTGCATGTCCGCAATCGCAAGCTGCGGGTCAACGCTCCGGATCGCCGCCCGCACCTCGCCCGCGAGCGAGGCTGCCGACCGGCCGCTGCGCAGCGCCCAGGTCATCGTCCCGTAGCCCCAGTCGCTCGCACGCAGGTACAGCTGCGGACGTCCATCCTCGTGCACATCGTAATGGCGTGCATGCGCCACGACTCCCACCACGGTGAGTGACTGCTCGCCCCATGGTATCGTCGCACCCAGCGCACTGCCGCCCGGGAAGAAATGGTCGGCGAGGTTGCGGTCTATGATCGCCTCGAGGACGCCTGCGGGTGCATCGGCCCGGAAATCACGGCCCGCGAGCAGGCGCGTACCCATCACCTCGAACCAGCCGGGGCGCGCGCCGATGCGGTCAACGAGCGGGGCGTCGCGCTCCGGATCGCCCGTCAGGCCGGGCGCGCCCGGAATCGTGATGCTGCTCTGACTGGCCTCGGCGTCGAACGGCAGCGCGCTCGCCGCGCTCACAGCCTCGACACCGGGTATGGCCGCGAGCGCTGCCTGCATGCGTTCGTGCAGCGCGACGAAGTCGCCCTCCCCCGGATACCGCTGCTCCGAAACCGGGACGCGCAGGGTCAGCACGTGCTGGGCATCGAAGCCGGGGTCCGCACGCAGCAGTCGCTCGAAGCTGCGCACGAGGAGACCACCCGTGCTGAGCAATACGAGCGACAGCGCGATCTGCGCGACCACCATCCCGCGCCGCATGCGCCCGGCGCCGCCGCCACCGCGCACGGCGGCGTTGCTGAGCAGGCCAGCCAGGTCCGCGCGCGCAGCCCACACGGCCGGCACAGTCGCGGCCAGCAGTCCGATCACTGCGCCGACCGCGATGACGAGCAGCGCCATGCCCCAGTCCAGCGCGATGAACTCGCGGCGCGGCAGGTCCGCGGGCGCCAGTGCGACGAGCGCGCGCGTCGCCCACACGGCGCCCAGCACACCGACTGCGCCGCCCAGCGCGCCGAGCACGCCGCCTTCGAGCAGCGTCGCACGCACAATGGCGATCTGGTTCGCGCCGAGCGCGCGCGATACCGCGAACTCCTTCTCGCGCTGAGCCGCGCGCGCGAGCAGCAACGTGGCGAGGTTCACCATGAGAACGAGGACGAGGAACACGCCGGACAGGCCGACCACGATCAGGGCGGGACGCACCGGCGCGACCAGGTCCTCGTGCAGCCCGATGGACCACAGCTTCAGACCGCGGCTGTCGAAGTCACGCTCATCGATCCGCCGGCCGACCGCCGACACCGCTTCCGCGACCAGTTCCGGCGGCGTGCCGTCGCGCACACGAATGAGACCCGCCCACGACCCTTCGTTCGGGTTCGTTTCCGCCAGATTCTCATCGACCGTGACGAACGCGTCCGGCCGGATAGGCGCCGAGAGACTGCCGTGCTGCACGAATTCGAAGTCGGCCGGCATCACGCCGATTATCCGGTAGGGCAGGTCGTTCAAACGGATTTCGGCGCCGATCATATCCGCTCCGCCACCCAGCCGCTGCCACAGCCCGTGCGTCAGCACTGCCACCGGCGCGCGGCCGGGGCCTGCCTCACCTGGCGCGAAACCGCGCCCCTGCGCCGCGCGGACGCCGAGCAGATCGAACAGGTTCGCTGTCGTCGCCAGTACGGTGATCTCCATCGGATCCACGCCCGCGCCAGCCGTCAGGGTCGGCTGGAAGCTCCCGATCCCCGCCGCATCCTCGATCACGCCACCCGCACCCTGCAGCGCGGCGACATCGGTACCGCCCAGCCAGCCGCGGTCGAGGTCGAAGAACGCTCGGTAGTCGCGCCAGACGAAGTACAGGTCGTCCGGCCGCTCGTACGATGGCGGCGCGAGCAACACCCTGTGCACCACCGTGGCTACGACGGCAAAGGCACCCAGACCGAGCGCGAGAGTGCCCGCCATCGTCGCCACGAACAGCGGCGCACGCACCAGACGTCGAATCACAAGCTCCATGTCTCGCCCCCAGTTGCCGCCGCGTCTCCACTGCACCGCCGGACGAACCCGCTCGCCCGGACCGTTCCGTAACGAATCGACGAGCGCCGTCAGACACACGCGCGCAACCGACCGCGTACCACCACGGCGGAACGCGGCACGGCACCTGTCGCGGTACGCCTCCACCATGTCCTCGCCCAGCTCTTCGCGGAAATCCACCGGATACAGCCGCAGCAGCAGCCGCTGCCACCCCTCGGCGATCCGTAGCACACGCGACTCGCTCACGCCGGCAGCTCCAGCAGGCCGCCCTGCCGCGCCGCATGCGTCAGTGCCTCCAGCCGCCGCGCCTCTGCCCGCGCCACCCGCGACCCGCGCTCCGTGATCCGGTAGTAGTTGCGTCGCTCGTCCGCCGCGTCCGGCGCTTCACGCCGGTCCGCCGACGCGATAAGACCCTGCTCCCGCATCCGTGCCAGCGCCCGATACAGCGTCCCCACATCCGGCGGACTCGTCTCACCCCGGGCCTCCGCGTCCTGGATGATCCCGTAGCCGTGACGCTCCCCGGCCGACAGACTCAGCAGGATGTGGAATTCGACAGGGCGCAGAGGAAGCCAGTCCTCGGGACGTCGGCGATCTCGGTCCATGTTGGCTCAGGGTTCGGAGTGAGCGCGGCGGTCCAACGGTAAGGCCAGAACGGCATCATCTGCGTCCCACATATATGTGCCACGCATGTATTCGCGTCAAGGGGGCGGACGTCGCCGGAGGTCGCGGAGTCACGTCACGCCGGCATGAACCGGTGGGGGAAAGCCCCGCAACGATGTTTCGTTGCGGGGCTTTCTCGGTCTTCCACATGCTCATGTCACGCCGGCATGCAGCGCGACACAACCTCCGGCATCAGCGTAGAGCTCGCTTCAGGTCTTCGCGTATGCGCGGATCCAGCCCCTCCGGCGTCAGCCCCTGCATCCGTGCGACGAGACGGGCTTCGTTGGTGAACTGCTTGTGCAACGGCTCCGCCGAGACGTGCGGCCGCTCTGGGACCGACTTCATCTCGTACACGTCGATGCTGAGCCGGTCGAGGGCCGCGGGAGGCAGGTCCTCCGTGCGAATGCGGATGTTGAACTCCGTCGCTCGCAACGGCACGACATGATGCCCAATCTGGCCCTCCTTCGGCTCCGGCGACGGGAAGCTGCGCATCTCGCCGGCGTCGGGCACGCTGCCAAGGCCGATGCGTCGGTCATCCGCGCGGACTTCGTAGACGAGAGCACCCCGCATGCTGTCATCGAATGCGAGCGGCCCTTCGACTTCGCGCGCGCCGACGATCGAAAGCGAGCCATTCTCGAGACGCACGCGGAGGCGCAGGTAACCTTCCGATCGGCCCTTCGTCGTGTCATGCTGGTCACGCCCGGCGCCGCCTCGTTCCTTCTGCTCACCTCGGCCCAGCGGCGCGTCGTCCTCTGCGTCTTCGTCCCTGAACGGTGCCATGTGCTCACCGGCCTGCGCTTCTACTTTCAGCGACAATGGCGGGGGCAGCGTAGCCGCATCGGCACTACCCACAAGCCTCTCCTCCGGCAGCATCAGCTCCGTCGACGGAGCCGCGTCGCTTCCCATGCGCGGCAGTCGCGGGTCCTCTACGATGGGCGCGCCATCGCCCTGGCGTTCCGGCCTTCCTGAATGGATTGACATGAGATCTCCTCCTACCAGTTTCGGCCGTAGCGGTAATTGTGGATCCAGCGGTAGTACAACCTCTGGAGCGTCAGATTGGGATCACCGAACGCCAGAAGCGGCGCGGTAAGCGCGGTTTCCGCAGGGATCGGAGCGGCAGCAACGGCTTCCGCCGTTGCGACGCCGCCCGCCTCCGCCTGTTCCAGGCCTGGTTCGAGCGCGAATTCCGGGACATCCGTGTCCCTGAAGCCGCCGCCGTTTCCGCCAGCCTCCTCGCCGCCTGGTTCCGCGCCTGCGACAGCAGCACCCGGCCGCACTGTCGTGACCACGAGCGGATTGACGATCCGGGTCGGCACCGCCCGCATCATTCCGAACCAGTTCGTGTTGTGAACGAACAGGTCCCGCTTGCCGGCCACGCCTTCGTAGTTGCACGGGATGAACCGGTCGACGGAGCCGAGATTCCACTCACCGACCCAACCCTCGCGCCAGCGCCCCTTGAGCGATGTGCCGCTGGAGATGAGGATTCCGAGGTACTCCGGACCCCAGTCGTTGTGGTTGTAGACGAACAGGTCCTCGCGACCATCTCCTTTCACGTCGCATGCGAAGTGCCGGTCGTGACGACGCATCTGCCAGCCGGGCACATTGCCATCGTAGCGCTTCTGCATCGTCAGCGCGGAGCCCGTGGAACGGAGCATGCCGAGATACGCAACCGCCCAATCGTCGCCGTTGAATACGTACAGGTCCTTGCGCCCGTCGCCATTGAAGTCGGCGACGGTGTGCCGGTCGTGTGAGCGCATCTGCCAGCCCGGCATCGAGCCGTCGTAGCGACGCGCCATCTGCAGCGAGCTGACATTGCTGCGGAGCATGCCCAGATACGGGATGGCCCACTGGTCGCCGTTGAAAACCCACAGATCCTCTCGGCCGTTGCCATCGAAATCACCGACGTAGTGGCGATCGTTCGAGCGCATTTGCCAGCCTGGCATATTCGCATCATAGCGCCGGACCACCTGGAAACCAGTGCCGGTCGAGCGCAGCATGCCGACGTACGGAACTGCCCAGTCACGACCGTTGGAGACGAACAGATCCTTGTGCCCGTCGCCATTGAAGTCCGCGACGTAAAACCGGTCGCGCGCCTGGAACTGCCAGCCTGGCATCGAGTCGTCATAGCGAGCGATCAGGCGCAGCCCGCCGGCGCCGTCATCCGCCAGCAGACCCAGGTACTCCATCGCCCAGTCCGTGCCGTTGAATACCACGACCTCGTCGCGGCCGTCGCCATTGAAGTCTCCGATATGAAAACGATCGCCGGGCTGGAACTGCCAGGAGCCGGGCACCCGCTCGACAGCACTGAACGCAACATCCAGCTTTGCGCCATCCGAGCGGTAGATCATGATGGAATTGCCGTTGTGAACCAGGAGGTCATCCCTGCCGTCGCCGTTGAAATCGCCCGCGTAGCACCGGAGGAAATTGCGCCCGGTGAAGGGGTGATGCTTCTCCTTCATGCTGGTGTAGCAGACCGGGCAAAACGGCGGTGAGTTGCCCCGCATCCGGCAGTTCACGACCGGTCGATACAAACCGCTGTCACGGTACTGCGCACCCTCGAACAGGCCCGCGTCATCGGAGTTGCTCCATCCCGCCGGGACCGGCCCCTGATTGTAGCCAGTGCACCCACCGTTACCGGGGTTCGGATTGATACCCGTCGGCACGGGCCTCAGCGGATTCACGAAACGCCGCCACTTCAGCGTCGCACGGTTGCTGTTTGCGGTAACGTTCACCGCCGCAGGCTCACCACCGGCGTGCGTGCCGGGCTGGCAGTACTCGTCGGCAAGACCACCCGCACCATGGCCGAACTCGTGAGCCATCACCGCCCAGCTGGAGCCGAGCGTGACGATCTGAAAGCCGCCGCCGCCACAGCCCCCGAATCCACTTTCGTTCAGGATCACCAACACCAGATCGTAGTCCGGCACCCAGGTATTGAGGGCGTTCTGTACCCGGGTCGCAGTGTTGGCCCCGCCCTCCAGCCAGCAGTGGGCCCACGATCCGCTGTAGATATAGCCGAGCGCGGTATCGTGGAGTGTCGTGCTGACGATGACATCATCGGCACCGTTGGCCGGAGTCCCCATCTCATCGTACACACGCTGGCTCACGCCTGAGTGGTTCGAGATGAGGTTCACGCGGTAGATGTTGAAGGCCTGCTTGTCCTCATAGAAGTAATCGTGGCCGAATACTCCATCGAGAAGCAGCTCCGCGACCTTCGCGTTGTAGCTGTCCTGGTCAGCGGCCGCGAAGCCATCGCCCAGCACCGCGATGTTCTTCTTCAGACCGGGGGGACCGGAGCGGAGGATCTGCGATACCGAATCCGGCATGGGGCACCTCGTGGATGAGGGGGAGGCCCTGCGCGTCGAATGAAACGCGGGGATGGAGCGGGGGGGAACCGTCTGAGATTGGAACGGACAGAATGCGGCGACGTCGCCAGGAGGGGACGGCGAGCAAGGCACATACGTGCCCTCAAACTGGAGGAGAACCGGCAGGAGCTACATCTTCTAGATACATGGCGTCCCGACCGTAGTCAAGCAGCGGACGGTTGAGCGGAGGAGGGGTACGGCTGGCCACATGCCGAATCCCGGCAACCCGCCCCGCTCACCTTGTCAGCAGCCGGGACATGGTGCGAGCTTCGCGGAATGGGCGCTGCCTGTCACACCCTCGATCTGCCGGAGCCGGGCGACCGGCTCTACGCTCACTGCCTGTTCTGCGGCGAGCGCTTCCCGCCGAACCCGATGTTCGGACCGCTGCCACCGGGCCTGCAGCTGGCGTACGATCCCGCGCGCAGCCGCCTGTGGAGCATCTGTGGCCGGTGCCGGCGCTGGAATCTCCTGCCGGTCGAGGAACGCTACGACGCAATCGACCTGCTGGAACACACCGTAAGCGGACGCGCCGAGGAGATCTCGCGCACCGACAACATCGCGCTATACCGTCACGACGAGCTTCAGATCCTCCGCATCGGCGGCGCGCGTTTGATTGAACGCACCACGTGGCGATACGGCCGGTACGGCGCGCGGCTGGCGGCAGCGTCGGGTGACGCACGCAGCGAGCGGATCGTCACCGTGCTGGGTGCTGCCAACCGCCTGCACGCGGTGCGCGGGCTGGGGCGCATCACGCGCAACCTCGACGTGGACCGCGTGCTCGACCTGGTGCGCTGGAGCCGGTTCGGCAGCATCGCCTGGGACGGCCGCGCCCCGTGCAGGCACTGCGGCAGCGTACTCCAGGAGCTGCATTACGATGTCTCGTGGTGGCTCTATCCGCGCATCGCCGGAGATCGGCTCGTGATCGGCGCACCCTGCACACGCTGCGACCCGTGGACCCCCGACAAGGTCTTCGACGTGACGGGCGAGGCCGGGTATGTGGCGCTGCGGCGCGTGCTCGCCTATCAGCTCATCGGCGCACGAAAGGAACGGGCCATCCGCGAGGCGTCACTGATGCTGCAGCGCGCCGGTTCCGCGGACCGGCTGCTTCAGGAGATGTCCACCGGCCGCATGTCGCTCTGGCGAATGGGGCCGGAACGCACGTTCGCGCTCGCCATCGCGCTCGACCACCTGGCCGAGAAGCGTCTTCTCGATCTGCAGCTCAGCAGCTACGAATCGGAGTGGCGGCTCGAGGAGGACCTCGCCTGCATCATTGACGACGAGCTGTCCTGAAGCCTCAGCCCATCGTCGTCGATCGGACCACCTACCCCTTGCGTTTCGATGGGACTGTCGGTATCTCTCCCATCGGAACCCGATGGCAAAGGACCTGACATGGCCCCCGACCAGGACATCCTCCGTGGAACGCTCGACCTGCTGGTGCTGAAGGCGCTGAGTCGCGGGACGGCACACGGCTACGGCGTGGCGCGCTGGATCGAGTTCGCCACGGACGATGTGCTCGCGGTAGGGGAGGGGACGCTCTACCCGGCGCTGCATCGTCTGGAGGAGCGCGGGTGGATCGATGCCCGGTGGGGCGTGTCGGAGAACAACCGTCGTGCGAAGTACTACTCGCTGACGGCGGCGGGACGGGCGCGGCTGCGGGTGGAGACGGAGAACTGGCGGCGCTATGCGGGAGCGGTGTTTTCGGCGCTGGAGGCCGGAGCGCTGCCGTAGCGAGCAGGAAGCGAGAGAGCGATGAAAGCGTGGCGTCGATTCCGCGGTCCGCTCGGTCGTGATCCGAGGCGCGACGTGGAAGAAGAGCTGACCTTCCATCTGGAGATGCGGATCCGGCAGCTCATCGAGGAGGGTGAGACGCCGGAGCGCGCGCGCGAGTTGACCGTTCGCCGCTTTGGCAATGTCGCTGCGGCGCGGGACGAATGTTTCGCGATCAATGACCGACAGGAGCGTCGCATGGCGAAGTCCGAGTACATATCGGAGCTGCGGCAGGACATTGCGTATGCACTCCGCTCGCTGCGGAGGCGGCCCGGCTTCACGGTAGGTGCAGTGCTGACGCTGGCGCTGGGCATTGGCGCGAACAGCGCAATCTTCAGTGTGGTGAATGGCGTGCTGCTGAGGCCGCTGCCGTTTGCGCATGCGGAGCGACTGTATCAGGTGCAGATGATCTATCCGGACGGACAGCGTTACACCGCCCTGTCCGCGCCCGACTTCATGAGTGTGGGCGAGATGAACCGGGTATTCGAGGAGTTCGGTGCGTATGCGGACATGCAGGCGCCGCTGCGCGGACTGGGCGAGCCGAAGGAGGTGCTGGCTGCGATCGTGAGCGACGGTCTGCTGGACATGCTGGGAATGCGTCTGGCGCTCGGCCGCGGCTTCCGTTCGGAGGAACATCAGGCGGGCCGGGACAACGTCGCCGTGCTGGATCACGGTTTCTGGCAGCGCGAGTTCGGGGGCTCGGGCGGTGCACTCGGTCAGTCGGTGACGTTCAATGGCACGACGTATACGGTCGTGGGTGTGCTCGCACCGGAGTCTGCGCTGCCAACGCGGATGGACGTGTACTTCCCGATGCCATACGACGAGACGTTCAGTGCCACGGCGGTGGCAGGGCGTCGCAGCGAGTTTCTGATGACGCTCGGTCGTGCGCGTGCGGGTCTGACGGAGGAGCAGATCGCTGCCGATATCGCGGGCGTGTCGAGTCAGCTGGCTGCGGATTTCCCGTTGACGAATGAACGCCTCGCGATGGGCGTGCGCTCGGCGCGCGAGGCCATCATTGGAGATGTGCGACGTCCCTTGTTCGTGCTGCTCGGCGCGGTAGGCTTCGTGCTGCTGGTTGCGTGTGCGAACGTGGCGAACCTCCTGCTCGCGCGGGCCTCGGCGCGGCAGAGCGAGCTGTCCGTGCGTGCGGCGCTCGGCGCCGGCCGTGCGCGACTCGTGCGGCAGATGCTGACGGAGTCGGTGGTGCTCGGTGCACTGGGCGGTGCGGCGGGCCTCGCCCTCGCATGGGCGGGCACACGCGCGCTCGTCCGTGCGCAGCCTGCGGACATTCCGCGCCTGGAGTCCGTCGGCGTGGATGGCACCGTCGTTCTCGTCACGCTGGCCGTCGCACTGCTCACAGGTGTGCTGTTCGGGATATTGCCCGCGCTGCAGGCGACGCGGTCGGAGCTCGGCCGCACGATCCGCGAAGGCTCACGGGGCCTGTCCGGGACGGGGCAGCGCGTGCGCTCGGGTCTGATCGTGGTCGAGATGGCACTCGCCGTCGTGCTGCTCGTTGGAGCGGGCCTGCTCATCCGCAGCTTCATCGAGCTGACGCGCGTCGACCCGGGCTTCCATCCGGAGCGCGCGGTCGCCTTCAGGATATCGATGGACGAAGCCGGCTATGCGGGCGGGCAGCAGATCAGGGACTTCGTCAGCACGCTGATCGATCGTATGGACGCCATGCCCGGCGTGTCGTCCGCCGGCGGCACCGGCGTGCTTCCGCTGCAGGGCCGCAGCTCGATCCTCAACTTCGCTGTCGAGGGCGCGCTGCCGCCGCCGGAGAACGTCAACATGGAGATCGGTATCTCCGGTGCGACGCCCGGCTATTTCGAGACTATCGGCGCACGCGTTCTGCGCGGCCGCGGCTTCGACGAACGCGACCATTCGGACGCGCCGGACGTCGCGCTGATCAACCAGACGGGTGCGGAGTTCTGGTTTCCTGGCGAGGACCCGATCGGCCGCAGGGTGGAGGTCGGCGCGGATATGCGCGAGATCGTCGGCATCGTGTCCGACGTGCTTCAGGGGAATCCCGCAACGCCCGTCATGCCGCACCTCTACGCGCCGTACGCGCAGCGAACCACGCGCAACCTGCAGATCGTCGCCAGCACCGATGGTGATCCGCTCGCGCTCGCGCCAACGCTGCGTTCGCTGGTTCGGTCGATGGATCCGACCATGCCGATCAGCGAATTCACACCGCTCGTGAAGGTAGTATCCGAATCGATGGCGCGTCCCCGATTCTACACTTCACTGCTCGCACTCTTCGCCGGTCTCGCGCTCGTTCTCGCCGCAGTCGGCATCTTCGGCGTGATGAGCTACTCTGTCACACAGCGGGCACGCGAGATCAGCATCCGCATGGCGCTAGGCGCGCGCCGCGGCAATGTCATCCGAATGATAGTCGGCAGGTCGATGGTGCTCGCGGCTGTCGGGCTCATCGTGGGCATGGCGGGCGCTGCCGCGCTCGCGACGATCATTCGCAGCCAGCTCTACAACGTTAAGCCGATGGATCCGCTCACCCTCGGCGCTGTCGTCGTTGTGCTCGCCGCGACGGCCTTCGCAGCGAGCTACCTGCCCGCGCGTCGTGCAGCCTCGCTCGATCCCGGTGCCGCGCTGCGCGAGACCTGAGAGTGGGGCCGGGGGTGATCGGCGTCGCGCGGACGTGTGCACGAGCCCGGCGTGCACGTGCGACGCTCGTGTCACCTCATGGCGTCGGCCGCTGGTAGATCAGCAGCGCGACGGCCGCAGCCGCGACGGCGTTCCGGGTCTCGGCCGGCAGCGCGCGCTGCGACAGCCACACGACTTCCGCGCGCGGGTCCACGCTTCCCACCACGCCGGCTTCGTCGCGCAGCTCCCACGCGGCAGCGCTGCGTCCGGTGACGCGGTTCCCGACCAGGTGTGTGTGTAACGTCAGACGCGTGGCTGGCCCCGTCAACGCGCCCGTGAAGCCCTCATCCCCCTGTTCGACGACGCTCATCTGCCATGCCGAGCCGATCGCCGGCCGAATATCACAGTCATACGTGAAATGCGCCGACGTCTGCATCTCGATACCTCTCAAGCCGACATTGCGCTCGCGTGCGGACGAATGGCAGGCGACCGATATCCGTGCATCGTCCGCCGGCCGCAGCGAGAAGCGATACTCCTGACGCGATTCCGTCCCTCCGCCTCCGACACCTCCGACCTGCACGCCGCTTCCGCTGCCACGGGCCCAGGAGACTTTCACTGAGTCAGCCGTGAAGTGGCCGAACCATAGCTCGGTGGTGTTACCCAGGCGGCCGGTGCGCTCCACCGGCAGCTGATCGAAGGCCGCGGGCTCGGCAGGCATCCATTCAGCCCCCGTCCGACAGCCGGCGAGGAGCGGCAGAACCAGGAGCGCGCGCATGCGCTGCCGTCGTGCCCGTGCGAGCATCGTCACCTGATCCGTCCCGGCAGCACGGCGCCGATCCACGCACCTGCACCGGCACCGACCAGGGCACCAATGACCACCTTCGTGTCGCTCTGGCCGCCGCAGAAGACTCCATAGTCGTCGCGGTTGGCGAGACAGCCGACGGCAGCCCCGATCGCAGCACCGGCGATGGCGCCGACCACCGCGCCGGTCATGCTCCAGGTACGGTCCGAATCGGACTCGATCCGGAGCGTGGGCAGTGGTGCGATGCGCAGGTCTGCGCCTGTGACCGTGGACGGTGTCATTCCGGATGGATAGAGAGCGTCCCACCTGAGCGTGGCGTCGGGCGACAGCCGCGTGACACGGGCCGCAGCCGACCCGGCCGGCTCCGGGGCGGCCTGCTGAGCCGCAGCGGACGAGAGTGGAATGATGAGCGACAGCAGCATGATTGCAGTTCGCATGGCGGTCTCCATGGCATCGTGCACGGGTCGTGAGGTCACGTCCGCAAATGTGGTTCTCGCCCGTGCAGAGGAGCACGATAGGGAAGTCGAGCCGGTTGCCCGTTACCTCTCGATCCTCAGCGCAGCGATGGCTTCTAAGGTAACGACCGTCCCGGCTACATGTGGAGGGGTCAACGGGATACTGGCCGGCATGCGCCGAACCGTACAGGTTACGGCATGCCTCGAGCCACTGATCCTCACGGCGCGACGTTCCGCGCCCGGTCCTGACCGCATTCGATCGGGAGCACGAATGAGCCCCGTCGCACCGCCCGCAGCCTTCGAAGCGATCGACGTACGCAAGGCGTACCGCGACGTCATCGCGCTGGACGGGGTCAGCCTGACGGTCGCGGCCGGCGAGTGCCTCGCGATCGTGGGCGAGAGCGGTTCGGGCAAGACGACGCTGCTCCATCTGTTCAATCGTCTCGTCGAGCCCGACGCCGGCAGCGTCCTTGCCGGTGGTGAAGATGTCGCCGCGCACGATCCGATTGCTCTGCGCCGGCGCATCGGCTACGTGCCGCAGACCGGCGGTCTGCTGCCGCACTGGAACGTGCTGCGCAACGTTGCACTGGTGCCGTGGCTGGAACGGCATGCGGATCCGGAGGGAGCCGCACGATCGGCGCTGGAGCTGGTCGGTCTGGCACCCGACACGTTCGCGCAGCGCAGACCGGCAGAATTGTCCGGCGGACAGCGACAGCGCGTCGCCATTGCGCGCGCGCTCGCGATCCAGCCGCGTTACCTGCTGCTCGATGAGGCGTTCAGTGCGCTGGACGCGATCACGCGCGGCGATGTTCATGACGCGTTCCTGAACGTTCGTCGCCGGCTGCCGGTGACGACACTGCTGGTCACGCATGATCTGCGTGAGGCCGTCGTACTGGCGGACCGGACGGCTGTGCTGCGCCGCGGCCGCCTGGAACACGTCGGCCCGACCCGCGAGGTGGTGTCCGCTCCGGCCACACCCTATGTCGCCGAGCTCATCCGCAAGTCGGGCGTGACCGCGTCATGATCGGGACGGTCATGCTGTGTGCACTGCTCCAGGCCGCGCCGGCGGACGACACGCGTCCGATCGCCGTCGCATCCAAGCCGTTCGCCGAATCGTATCTGCTGGCAGAGATGTTCGCGCAGCTGCTCGAGGCGCGTGGGTACCGTGTGGACCGGCGACCGGGCCTCGGTGCGACGGAGATCGCGTTCGGTGCGCTGCGTCGTGGCGCGATCGATGTGTATCCCGAATACACGGGAACCGGTCTGCTCGCCATCCTGAACGAGCAGCCGGAGCACGATGCACACGCCGTGTATCGTCGGGTGGCTGCGGAATTCCCACTGCGTTTCGATGTTCACTGGCTCCCACCGCTCGGGTTCGAGAACACCTACGCCATCGCGGTGCGGCAGGAGACGGCGGAGGAGTATGGACTGCGCACGCTCACGGACCTGAGTCGCGCGGCGCCCGGTCTCACGGCGGGCCTGACGCCGGACTTCATCGGCCGCCCGGACGGACTGCCGGGGCTCCAGCGGGAATATGCGCTGAGATTCGCGCAGGTCCGGTCGCTGCTCCAGGCGGTGAAGTACACTGCGCTGGTGAACGGCAACGTCGATGTGATCGATGGATACTCGACGGATGGTCTGATCGCGCGGCATCGACTCGTCGTGCTGGCTGACGATCGCGGCTTCTTCCCCGCCTACGAGGCTGCCGCGCTCGTGAGCGGCCGGTTCTATCGTGAGTTCCCGCACGCCGTCGCCGCGCTGACGGAGCTGTCGGGCCGCATCGACCAGGTATTCATGCAGCGGCTCAACGAGCGCGTCGAGTCGGGCGGTGAGGAGGTCCCGGACGTGGCTTCGGCCGCGTTGCGCGAGCTCGGCCTGCTCGATCCAGCCACGCGCGAACAAGGCGCGGTACCGGCGGGCAGAACGTCGCTGCTCCGCTATTTCATTGATCAGCGCGGGCTCCTGGCATCGCTGACGCTGCGTCATCTGCTGCTCGTGCTCGTTTCACTCGGTGCGGCGATCGCGGTGGCGCTTCCGATCGGCCTCGCGCTGGAGCGTGCGGGTGGAGCCGCGGAACCGGTCATCCGCGCGTTCGGCGTGCTCCAGACGATCCCGGGCATCGCGTTGATCGCGTTCATGATTCCGTTGCTGGGGATCGGCGTGGTGCCGGCCCTGGTGGCCCTGTTCCTGTATTCGCTCTACCCGATACTTCGGAACACGTACAGCGGAGTTCGCGATGCGGCGCCGGACGCGGTATCGGCGGCGCACGCGCTCGGCATGACACCGGGACAGGTGCTGTACCTGGTGCGACTGCCGCTCGCCAGCCCGATCATCATGGCCGGGATTCGCACCGCGGCCGTCATCGGCGTCGGCACCGCCACCCTGGCTGCGTTCATCGGAGCGGGCGGTCTGGGTGATCCGATCGTCTCCGGACTGGCGCTGGCGGACACGCGGATGATTCTGCTCGGAGCGATCCCCGCGGCCGCGCTCGCACTCCTCGTGGACACCGCGCTCGGCGCGATCGAGCGTGTGATCACCGCACGCTATTCGCCTCAATGAACCCGCCGGTGCATCTCCCTGCGAGCGGTTGGGGTAAGATCGACGCTGCCGGGCGCGCGGACGCGTCAACCGCCGGTGGAGTCGTTCAGTCGCGCAGCACCTGCATCGGCTCGAAGCGGCTCGCGCGCACTGCCGGGAGCAGCACGGCAGCGGAGGACGCGGTGAGTACGACGAGCGTCACGCCGGCGATCGTCAGCGGATCATGCGGCTCCACGCCGTACAGCATGCCGCCGGCCAGGCGGGCGAGCGCGAGTGCGGCGAGGATGCCGAGGACGGCGCCTGTCACAGCCAGCTTCATCCCGTCACCGAGCACCATGCGCAGCACCTGCGCACGGCGTGCACCCAGCGCCAGGCGCAGTGACAGCTCGCGACTGCGTTGGGCGACGGCATACGACAGGACACCATATATGCCGATGAGGGCGAGGATCAGAGCAATGCCGCCGAACACGGCGAGCAGTCGCGCCGACAGTCGCTCGGCCGTGAGGGTGTCGGATACGAGCGTGCTCACGGTGGCGATATCGCTGAGCGGTATCGACGGATCGATTTCACGCAGTGCAGTGCGCAGCGTCGGCACAGCACTCATTCCAGCCGCGCTGTGCATCACGATGAATGCGCTCAGCGGCGGGTCCTGCGCGAGCGGCGTGTAGACGGTCGGCTGCGCCTCTCCGGCGAGCTCGCCGTCGAGCACCGCTCCGACGACACCGACCACCACCATCATCTCGTTCAGCCAGGGTCGCCCCAGCCTCCGTCCGATCGGATCCTCGCCCGGCCAGAACTCGCGTGCTGCCGTCTCATCGACGATCGCTACCCTGATCCCGTCCGCCGCTGCATCGGCGCTCGTGAACAGGCTGCCGCGACGGAGCGGAATGCCCAGTGCTTCGAACATCGCGGGCGTGACACGGCGGTGCACGAACATCGGCAGGTTGTTCGGGTCCTGCGTCACGTGCTCCACGGACATTGCACTGAGCTGCACATGCCCGCTGAACGGGAGCTGACTCGTCATTGCGACGGCGTCCATGCCCGGCACGGCGCTCATGCGCGACTGCAGCCGCTCGTACAGCCCATTGCGTTCGGCTGGCGCCGAATACTGCGCGGCCGGCAGGTCGACTCGTGCGGTGACGACCTCGGTACGAGTGATGCCCGTATCCGTGCGCTGCAATGCCAGCAGGCTGCGCGCGACCAGGCCCGCGCCGGTGACGAGCAGCACCGCCAGCGTCACCTGCGCCACGACCAGCCCGCCGGACAGGCGGCGCCCGGCCCGATCACCGAGCGCTCGACCACCCTCGCGCAGCGAGCTCTCCAGGTCGAAGCGCATCGCCCGGCGTGCGGGCAGCACACCCAGCAGCAAACCGACCGCGCACGTGATCGTGAGACTCGCGGCCAGCACGCGCAGGTCCACACCGACTTCCGCCAGGCGCGGCAGGTCCGCCGGCAGAACGATGCGGAGTGCGCGCACGGTGCTCACCGCGAGGGCCACGCCGACGAGTCCTCCCGCGCACGCGAGCACCAGTGATTCCGTCAGCAGCTGTCGGATGATGCGGCGGCTGCTCGCACCGAGGGCAGTACGCAGAGCGAGCTCGCGCGCACGGCCGAGCCCGCGCGCGAGCACCAGGTTCGCAACGTTCGAGCACGCGATCAGCAGCAGCAGGCCGACCGCGGCGCCGAGCAGCAGCAGCGCGCGGCGCACATCGCCGACGAGCGCCTCGTGCAGCGACACGACGCCTACTTCGGCGCGATAATCGGCGGCTGGGGTCCACAGCGGATTCGCCGCACTCATCTCCGCCGACAGCGCGCGGACCTCCGCCTGCGCCTGTGCTTCGCTCGCACCCGCCTGGAGCCGGCCCACCATGCGATGTCCTCCCATGCCCCAGAACGCGCCGACGTGTGCGGCATCGAGCGGCGCGGCCAGCCATAGCTGCGTGCGCGATGGATAGCTGAAACTGCGCGGCATCACTGCACTCACGACGACCGGCCGCCCGTCGATCCGCACCGCGCGTCCGATCACGTCTGATGCACCTCCAAAGCGCTGCTGCCACAGGTCGTACGACAGCACAGCCGTCTCGCTCGCGGATGCGTCGGGAAGTGTGCCGAGCACCGGGCGCACGCCGAGCGTCGTGAAGAAGTCCGGCGTCACTGTCGCACCCGACACCCGCTCGGCCTCGCCGGCACCCGACAGGCCGAATGCGATGTTCGAATTCATCAGCGACAGCCGGACGAACGCGCGCGTGTGCCGTCGCAGGATGTCGAACTCGCCGGGCAGCAGCCCGCTGTCCAGCGTGACGAGGCGGTCCGGATCCGGGAATGCCAGCGGCCGCAGCAGCAGCGGGTCGATCACCGCCTGCGTCGAGGTCGCCGCACCGATGCCGAGACCCAGCGTGAGCACCACGACAGCCGCGTAGCCGGGGGTTCGCCGGAGCGAGCGCAGCGCGTACCGCACGTCGTCCCGGATTCCGTGCAGGATCCGCGCGTCCGGATACCGCTCGTGCATGCGGTGCTCGAAGGAAGGATGGTTCGTGGTCCGCTTCGGATCGTCCGACATCACCGTGCCTCCGGGAAGGGGGTCCTGGATATGGGATGTCGAACGGGCGGGAATGGTTACCGGACCAGCCCGGGGCCGGGCAGGACAGCATGACCGGCTGGCGCCAGCCGCTGCCTGTCCCGGACGCCGGGGCTCAGGTCACTCCACGACGACGGTCAGGGCACCAGTGCGGAAGTCGTCGTGACCACCGTGCATCAGTCTGACCTCGAGCGTGGTCTGGCCGGCTGCATGCGCCGTGAAGTCACCGTGATCGCCGTGGTCGGCATAGGTGACGATGGCTTCATTGTCAATGACTACCGACAGAGTTTCGCCCTCGGCTGCGTCCGGGAAGAAGGCGCGGGCCAGGTCGGCCGGCGCGTCGGCATCGAGGAACATGATTTCCACTTCCAGGACATCCGAAACACTCAGGGTGAGCGGCTGGTTGAACACGCTCCCCGCACCAACGGACGTGGCCAGAACGGCGCCGGTGCCCGCATCGAGAATGACCACACCTCCCGCTTCCGGGTGGTCCTCCGGCTCGATCGGATTGTGGCATGCGGAACCGACCAGCAGTGCGACCGCGACGAGCGGCAGGCCGAGCGTACGAGCGAAAGTATTGCGCATTGTCCAGCTCCGTGTAAATGGTGATTCCGCCGATCGCGGAGACTGAGGGTCGAAAGGTTGTCCGATTCGCGTCAGATCGCGATCCGATACAGCACCTGCACGTTACGGCCCGGCTGTGGCGCGACCTGACGGATGCGCGACAGATGCTCGCGCCACGCGGTGTCGAGCGCATTCTGGACGCGCACAGTGAGCGTGTTGAGCCTGCCGAACCCGGTCCAGCGCAGGCCGGTCGTTGCGTTGACGAGCGCGTACGCAGGTGTCGGCTGCTCGAACTCGCCGACCCGGTTCTGCGCGGCGGCGCCTTCCAGCCCGAGGCCGGCGAAGAACCGCGCGCCGTCACGTCGCACGTCGAGTGAACCATGCAGCGGCGGCATGGCCGGCAGGTCCACGTCGCCGTCCTCCGCCGCACGCCGGCCGCGAACGTAGCTTCCCGATCCCTCCACGACCCAGCCCTCGCTTGCTTCCCACTGGATGCTGCCGTCCACGCCGCTGAGCACTACGTCGCTCTGCGCCGCCCGGTACACCGGGTACTGGCCGAGACGGGGGTCCAGCTCGCCGGTCGGGGCGTAGTAGATGAAATCGGAAATGGCATTGCGGAACACGCCGATCTCCGCATGGAACGAAGGCAGCGACGTCCGCAGGAAGACATCCACACCGAGGCCGTACTCGGCGGTCAGCTCCGGATTGCCGATGTCGTAGGAGTAGTTCGCCAGGTGCGGTCCATCGGAGAACAGCTCCTCGATGGATGGGGTGCGGAACGAACGCGAGATGCTGACACCGGTCGTCAGCCGCTCGGCGGGGCGATACAACGCAGCGATGGAGCCGGAAACCGACTGGAACTCCCGCCGCCGCACATCGTCGTTTGCACCGGACGACGTCTCGATTGGATCGATCCTGGTCCAGTCGTAACGCGCGCCCAGCTCGATGTGGAACGGCGCGAGGCCGAACTCCTCGAACGCGAACGCTGCAGCGGAATAGCTCCGGGCCGGGCGGGTCCCGGTGCGTGCACCGGCGACGCCCAGGTCACGGAACATGCCGGACGCGCCGACGGCGCCCTCCAGACGCATGCCGCCGGGTGTGTGCCGATGATGCACGCGCACATTGCCGTTCGCGCTGTACTGTCGGAAGTGCGTGCCGAGCAGGGGCCCGTCCGTCCCGCCCAGCTCGAGCTCGCGCTGGTCGAAGCGAACGAAGTTCGCGTCCGCTTCGATCGAGCGCAGGCTGCCCCTCCCGAGGAGTCGGCCTTCCACGTGCGCCGTGCTCCTGCGCAGCTCGATTTCCACGCCGCCGGCATGCCCGCCCGGGATGACTTCGCCACTGAACGTGCCGGGCACGCCGTAGCTCACCGCATAGTCGCGGAACGCCGCGCCGGCGTGGCCCCGCTGCCAGACACGGCTCGCACCGATGCCCGCGTTGTAACCATCGAGCTGCGTACCGGGCAGATCGCCCTCGGGCGTGCGCGTGTCGCCGGCAGTCCTGCCGCTCAGCTCGGCCCGCAACGCGAGCGGTCCGGCCGGAGCGGAGATCGTGCCGCCGGCGGTCATGCCGCGGTTCACCGATTCCAGTTGTGCCGTGGCCATGCCTGTGACCGCCTCCGGCGCGGTGCGCGGCACCTCTTCGCGGATGACGTTGATCACACCGCCGAGCGAGTTGCTGCCGTACAGCACGCCGGCGGGCCCGCGCACGACCTCGATGCGCTCCGCCGTGAGCGGCTCGATGGTGACCGCGTGATCCGCCGACATGGCGGCGATGTCGCCGGTGCGCTGTCCATCCTCCAGGACCAGCACACGGTCGCCGCTCAAACCGCGCACAACCGGCTGCGCCGCGACGGGACCGTTATAGCGCTGCGTCAGGCCCGGCTCTCCCGCGAGCGTCGCCGCGAGGCTGCCGCCCAGCTTCCGGCGCAGCTCGGCATCGCTCAGCACCGCCATGGAGCGGTAGCTGGCATCTGCGGCACGCTCGCTGCCCGCACCCGTCACAATGATGGCCGACAGGTGCAGCGCGCTCGGTGTCAGTCGCAGCTCGACCCGCGTCGGGACGCTGTCTGCCACCTCGATGCGTCGCTCCAGCGGCGCGTATCCGAGCCGCTCGACCGTCAGCGTGTGCGTCCCGGATGGAATGCCGTCGAAGTGGAAAGTGCCATCGGAGTGCGACAGCTCCGCGCGGCCGGATTCACGGATGCGCACCGCCGCGCTCGCGACCGGCAGACCCGTCGAGGCATCGACAACGATTCCGTGCAGCAAGGCGTCGGGCATCCGGTCACCCTGCGCCGATGCTGCCACGAGCATCAGTGCTGCGGCAACGATGTATGCATGACTGAATCGAGTGTTCACAGCCACCCCGTGAGCAGAAGTCGGCACGAAACGGCGCTGCCGTTCCGACGATTGATCTGTGCGTGCGATCGACCAGGCCGAGCGGCCGGTCAGGCGACGGGTGGTGCTCTGGGCCGGGAGGGGGTGAAGTGCGGATCGGCTGCTGTCTCATCGCGCGCATGGACCGGCGCGACGCCTTCGGACGGCGCGGCGCCGACCTCGGGCAGAACCGGCCCCGCCTGCGCATTCATCAGGGTGCGGCACGCCACGCACAGATCGGCGTGGATTCGCTGCGATCCCGGTTCAGCGTCCGTCAGCTCTGCCACGACGTCCGCCGCGCTCTGCACCGGCGCGTGCGCATGGGTGAACGGCAGCGCCGCCGTCGCCACGAAATGGAGGAGGGCGACGACCAGCAGCCTGAAGCGGGCAGCATTCGATCGCGGACGTGTCGAGATCATCGCGCGTCGTACACGATTCGATCGCGGGGGTTCCGCTCGAGGCGGCGTGCTCCGGCCAGAGCACGGACCGCCGCTTGCGCATATACTTGAACAAAATGCTGAGCGGTGGAGGCATGGAGTTCGGAGTTGACGTAACGAACCTGGAGTCAACACGGCCCGCCGGCAGGTCGGTAGACCGGCGGCTTCAACAGTCGCGCGTGCCGGAGTGGCCCTGGCGAGGCTGCCGGGGGGTGTCCGACGCGTGCTCGGGCAACCGTGAGTCCTGGCGGGTGCAGCGTCGTGCTCGTCCTGACAAGCGTGGGGCTGACCTTTTCGATTCAGTGGTGCTCGAGTGCGGATTCGATGATCTGAGCCACGATCTCGTTGCCGTGTTCGTTCCAGTGGTGGTCGTCGCGATAGTACAGAAGCTCTGATTCGGCGAACGGCACGAGTGCGCGGTAAAGATCGAGTGTCTCGAACCCTGACTTCCGGGCCTGCGCGAGCACGTAGTCAATGAAGTGTGGCTGTGGCGAAAGCTCGGGGAATTCATCGAACGCCGCACCGTGGAGTCGAGCGGCAGATGGCGCCACCATGACGGTCACACTGAAGCCGTGCCGGTCGGCCAGCGCACGCATGTCCTGGAAGGTCCGGTCGAGCAGCGGCCGGTTCCGATGCTCCAGGACATACTCCAGTGGCATGGTGGCGCGCTCGACGTCAGCGGGGCTGAATAGACGGTACCCCCAACGGCTCGAGGGATAGAAAGGAAAGGACAGGGGAACGCCGTCCACCTGCCAGGCGCCGGCGGTCTGTGTGGCATCTTTCCGCACACCGACGAGATCTCCGCGAGCGGCCTGTCCCAGAATGCTCTGCTGCTTCACCCGACCCGGGACGCCGAGCAGCGCCTGTGCGACGGTTCCGTCGAGCAGCGACCCTCCTGCTCCAGCTGTCGCAATGGGGAGGGTCT
>DATHUY010000012.1 GCA_035461765.1 Longimicrobiales bacterium | reverse complement strand
GAACGAACGGGCAAACGCACGCGCTGACAGCGCACGAGGTGAGGGGTTCATGAAACTCAAGATCACGCGGGACAATCTGCAGCAGGGTCTCGCCGCGGTGGGCGCGAGCATCCCGACGCGCACCACGCTCCCGGTGCTCTCCAACATCCTGCTCGAGGTCACCGACGACAGCATCAGCATGTCGGGCACCGATCTCGATATTGCGGTGAGTGTGAACGTCCCGGCGGAAGTGGACGAGCCGGGCTCGCTGACTGTGCCTGCAAAAAAGCTGCAGGAGCTGGCGCGCGAGCTCCCCGAGCATCCGGTACGGATCACGACGAAGGGTGATCGTCTCGAGCTGACATGCGGCCGTGCAACATTCCGGCTGAATGGCATGCCGCGGGATGAGTTTCCCACGTTCCCGGCCGTGGATTTCAGCAAGTCGTGGAAGGTCGGAGGCAAACTGCTGCACGACCTGATCCGGCAGACGTCGTTCGCGGTGTCGACGGAAGAGAGCCGGCCGATCCTGAACGGCGTGCTCTGGCAGCTCGGTGACGGCGAGATGCGCATGGTCGCGACCAACGGCCACCGCCTCGCCAGGATCCGCGTCGCGTCGGAGGCCTCGGGTGCACCGAAGGCGGATCTGATCGTACCGCCGAAGGCTCTGGCGCAGGTCGAGCGACTGTTCTCGGCGGATGATGAGATCGAGGTCGCCCGGAGCGAGAACCACATCGGTTTCCGCAAGGATGGCACGCAGGTCTTCACGCGCCTGATCGAGGGGCCGTACCCGAACTACGAGCAGGTCATCCCGAAGGACAACGACAAGCAGGCGACGGCCGATCGCAATCAGCTGGTGCAGGCGTTGCGGCGCATGGCTGTCGTGGCGAGCGACCAGACGCATCGCGTGAGACTCGGCTTCACGACGAACGCGGTGCGCTTCTCCGTCGAGACACCGGACCTGGGTGAAGCGCACGAGGATCTCGAGGTCGAGTACAACGGCGAGCCGATCGACATCGGGTTCAACGCGAGCTACCTCCTGGAGGTGCTGCGCTACATGCCGACGGACGAGGTGAAGCTGACGTTCAAGGCGCCGGAGCGCGCGGCGACAATCGAGCCGTCCGGGGCGAACGGCGACGCGCCCGACTATCTGTGTCTCGTCATGCCGCTGCGTCTGCTGGACTGACGTGAGCGCGGAGCAGACCGATCCGACGTACCGGCTGCTGCGTCACCTGACGCTGCCCGTCGCGGCGATCACGACGTCCGCCGACGGGCGCAGCAACGGCCTGATCGTGAACAGTGCACAGCGCGCATCGCTGGTTCCGGCACTGCCTCGTATCTCGCTGTACATATCGAAAACCAACTTCTCGCACGACCTCATTTACGGCAGCGGTCTGCTGGGCGTGCATCTGCTGCGCACGGATCAGTGGGATGTCATCAGGGCACTCGGCCTGCAAAGCGGACGGGATGTCGACGACAAGCTCGCCGACCTCGACACACGGACAGGCATCACCGGCATCCCGATGCTCAGCAATGTCCTGGGCGCATTCGAATGCCGGGTGATCAATGCAATGGATGCCGGAGCGGCGACGTTCTTCCTGGCCGACGTGGTCGACGTGGAGACCGGTGCGCCCGGCGAGGTGATGACGAGCACACATTTCCGATCGCATGCACCGGAAGACCTCCTGGAGGACTACGAGTCGCGACTCCAGTACGCACAGAGTCTGCTCGAGCCGTTGTCGGCGGTGAGGCCGGCACGGGAATGGGATGGGGGTAACGTCGCACCCTGAGCGCCACGCCGCAGGGATCGAGCGAGGCGTCAGGATGGAGACGCGGCGCCTGCAGGGGGCACCGGACTCTATCCGAGCAGCTCCGACGCAGTGAACAGCGCGACAACCGGATGTCCGGCCGCCTCGATCCGTGAACGCCCGCCCTCCTCGCGATCGACCACGGACAGCACACCAATGACACGGGCGCCTGCGTCCTCCACGGCGCGAACGGCACGCAGTGCGCTCTCACCGGACGTGATCACATCCTCCACGACCAGGACGCGACTGCCTTCGCGCAGGTTGCCCTCGATGAGGCGGCCGGTGCCGTGTTCCTTCGCCTGCTTGCGGACCGTGAACGCATCGATCGTGCGACCGGCGGCAGCGGCCGCATGCGCGATCGCGTAGGCAACAGGATCTGCGCCGAGTGTGAGGCCGCCGACCGCGTCGGGGGACCAGCCCCGCTCATCGATCTCGGCGAGAGCGCGCCGGCCGATGAGGAGCTGACCGGACCCCGACATGGTGGTGAGTCGCGCATCGATGTAATACGAGGACGACGCCCCGCTCGCGAGCACGAACTCACCGGTGCGCAGCGAGCGCGCCCGCAGCAGCTCGCGCAGGGTCTGTCTCTCGTCACCAAGGATCACTCTGCGTCCTCCCACTCTTCCGTCACGCCGGCGGCGGCGTACATGTCGAGCTCCGCGCGTGCCGCGGCCACGCCGCTCTCCTCATGCATTGCCGGCGAGCCGTTCGTCCACTCGATGAATTCAATGAACTGGTCCTCGTGCGCGGCGCCACGAAAGATCCAGGCGTGACCGCCCGCCTCATCGACCGCGCGGCGCACACTCTCCCACGCGGCGAGATACTCTTCGGCCCGATCGAGCGGCACGTGCCGCCGGGTAGTGAGCAGGCGTCTCATCCGATCAGCCAAACAGTGCCGACGATGATCGTGAACACGCCTGTGACGCGGGCGAGCAGACGCGCGAAGCGGACCGACCCATCGGCAGCCCGGCCGAGCACGACTCCCGCCAGCAGGCCGTACAGCACCATCGCGCCGATCGTGCCGACGGAAAACAGCACCAGGTACAGAATACCGCTCGCCGGCGAGTCGAAACCCACCAGCGGGATCAGTGCAATGGCGGACCCGGAGCCCGCGAGTCCATGCAACAGGCCGACTGCCGTCACGGCATGGCCGTGATCGTGATCATCATGCACGGCGTGTGAATGCAGGTGCGCATGCTCGACGACACCGTCATGGACATGGGCGTGAGCGTGCAACTCGCGTGCGCCGCGGAACGTCCATATGCCGAGCCCGACCATGACCGCGCCGACCAGGCGCTCGAGCCAGTGACTCGCGTCCTGCGGCAGGTGGACACCGAGCAGGAGCAGGCCACTGCCGATCAGCACGATCGCGCCGCCATGACCGACGGCCCAGCGCATGCCGAAGCGGACCGACTCGCGAACGCCCGGTCGACGCACGGCGAACGACGTGACGGCCGCCATGTGGTCGGCCTCGAGGGCGTGTACGGAGCCCAGGACGAGCGCTGTCGCGTACGTGAGAAAGAGGGCGGTCATGCGTCAAGTAACGGTCCGGCGCTTGCGTCGTCAAGCCGCTTCGACAGCGCCGCCGCGTCCCGGGCTCCTCGCCGCTGCGGCGTGACGCTGGCAGGTGGGGTTGCTCGCCCGCCCGGGATGGCACAGCTTTGCTGGTCGGGAAGACCGGAAGCGGTGCCTGGAGCAGCGGCCGGTTTTTTTGTTGGCCATTGTCTGGAGGTAGAATGCCGGGATTCGCAGCCCTCGCCGAGCCCTGGTGGGTTCCCGTCCTCTATATCGTCATTGTCGGACACATCAGCAATCTCTGTGTGACGCTGTTCCTGCATCGCTCGGCGACACACGAGGGTGTGAAGTTCGCGAAGCCGGTCGAGCATTTCATGCGGCTGTGGCTATGGCTCACCACGGGCATGAACACAAAGGAATGGGTGGCGGTGCACCGCAAGCACCACGCGTATGCGGACCGCGAAGGCGATCCGCATTCGCCGCACACCGAGGGGCTGCTCGAGATCGTATGCGGTGGTGTCTTCTTCTACCGGGAAGAAGCCAAGAACCAGGACACGCTCGCGAAGTACGGCCGCGGCGTTCCGGACGACTTCATCGAGCGCAGGCTCTATACGCCGCGTCCCGCCCTCGGCATCCTGATCATGCTTCTCGTCGATCTCTACCTGTTCGGTATCGGCTGGGGCCTGATCGCCTGGGCGTGCATGGCGGTGTGGATCCCCATCTTCGGCAACATCATCAATGGTGTCGGCCATCATGCGGGCTACCGCAATTTCGACACGAAGGACGAGAGCCGGAACATCATCCCGCTGGGTCTGTGGATCGTCGGTGAGGAGCTGCACAACAACCACCACGCCGACCCCCGCTCCGCCAAGTTCAAGGCGAAGTGGTACGAATTCGACATCGGCTGGGTGTACATCAGGCTGCTGGCGGCGTTCCGTCTCGCCAACGTGATTTACGCGCGCAGCGTTTCCGCGCGTGAGTTCAGCGAGAAGTACTACAGGCGGGCGAGCGATGCGGCCGCGGAAGTGGGTGCCTCAGCGACGGCAGCAGCGCGCCGGGCGCAGGTCGCCGCGGGTGATGCGGCGAAGCGCGCCCATCTGGCGGCGGGCGATGCCGCACGTCGTGCGCAGCAGGCAGCGGAAGCGGCCGGCGAGGCGGCGGTCGAGGTGGTGCGCCCCACGCGTAGCAACGAGAACTGATCCCGGACCCGGCTTCACTCTACGGTTATGGCCGGTTCAGGCATGGGATGTCCACAGCCGAGTGGCGCCTGGCCGTTATTCAGTGCCACGCGT
This sequence comes from Longimicrobiales bacterium, assembly GCA_035461765.1. Taxonomy (GTDB): domain Bacteria; phylum Gemmatimonadota; class Gemmatimonadetes; order Longimicrobiales; family RSA9; genus SH-MAG3. The sequence goes on along the minus strand of DATHUY010000012.1, from coordinate 15,912 downwards.
CCAGGGAACAGCGCATGGCTGGATGGCGCGTAACCGTAGAGTGAAGCCGGGTCCGGGGCGTCAGCCCGCGGCCGGCTCCGAGACCCGCGTCCACGCGGGACGGGCGGCCAGCACCGCCGCCTGGACCGGGCAGCTGTCGCGGTGCGCGCCCGGCAGGTAGCCGGTGCTCATGAGGAACTCGCCGACGATCTCTCCCCCCGTAAATCGGAACGTGCGCTTGAACAGCCTGACCCATTCCTCCTTCGGCAGGGGATGGTGGGCGTCGAGCCAGGCTGCGAACGAGCCGTACTCCGCGCGTATGCCGACCAGCCTGCGGGCGTTCTCCATGACGGCGTCGACCTTCAGCCGGTTCCGTATGATGGATGCGTCCGCCAGGAGTCGGGCGCGCTCGGCCTCACCGTAGGCCGCCACGGCGTCGATATCGAAGCCGTCGAATGCCGCTCGGAAGTTGTCACGCTTCTTCAGGATGGTGAGCCAGGAGAGACCGGCCTGGTTGATCTCGAGCACGAGTCGCTCGAAGAGTGCTGCATCAGCCGTGATCGGGAAGCCGTACTCGCGGTCGTGATACGGACCGTGATACGGGTGACCTGGAGCGGCATCGCAGTACGACATGGGAGTGCAGGGTCTCGCGAGCTCAGCCGCGCCGGCTGGTGCGGCGCTCGAAGACGACTTCGTCGTTGACGATCATGTAGCGGATGACCTGCTCACGCGCCTCGGGGAACGCCTCGAGCCGGTCCTTGAAGCGATCGTTCGATACCACCACCGCATCGAGCTCGCGCGCGAACGACAGGATGAAGTAATCGGCGTCCGTACCTGCAGGGGCCTGCTTGATGCGGCCGTTCTCGACCATCTCCTCGAACGCCCGCCGATCGTCGATCTGGTGACGCAGCGCCGCGTCGACCACCACGACGGGCGCATAACCCTCCTCGACCAGCTTCGCTGACACCAGCCGGATGTTTTCCAGACGGGCCTGATCACCCTCCGAGGAGTGAGCGACGTTGGACCCGTCGATGATGGCGACCTTCGATGCGCTCTTTGTCACGTCAGTCATGGCAAGACGGAGGGCAAGCCGAGTGCCAGCATGCGCCGGGCGACTCGTACCATCCTTCCGATCTACACACGGCCGCTCGCGATCTGTGCGATGAGCTCATCATTCGTCTTCGTCCGCCGCATCCGCGCGAGCAGCTGGTCCATCGCCTCGGGTGGATTGAGGTCGGAGAAGTCGCGGCGGAGCTTGTGCGACGCCGTGAGCGCGTCCTCGCCGAGCAGCAGCTCCTCGCGCCGCGTGGCGCTGGCGGTGAGGTCGATCGCCGGCCAGATGCGCTTGTCGGCCAGCTCACGGCTCAGCACCAGCTCGCTGTTGCCCGTGCCCTTGAACTCCTCGAAAATCACATCATCCATCCGCGAGCCCGTCTCGATCAGCGCGGTGGCGATGATCGTGAGCGAGCCGCCGCCCTGCTTCGGATCGATGTTGCGCGCGCTGCCGAGGAAACGCTTCGGCTTCTCCAGTGCATTGGAGTCCAGGCCGCCGGTCAGCGTCTTTCCACTGCTGCGCTCGTTGGTATTGTACGCACGGGCCAGCCGGGTGATCGAGTCCAGGATGATGACGACGTCCTGTCCCATTTCCACCTTGCGGCGCGCACGCTCGAGCGTGATCTCCGCAATGCCCACGTGGCGATCGGCGGGATGGTCGAAGCTCGATGCCACTACCTCGCCATACCCGCACATCTCCATCTCCGTCACCTCTTCCGGCCGCTCATCGACAAGCAGGATGAAGACGGTGGCCTTCGGATAGTTCTTCACCACGCCCTCCGCCACCGCCTGCAGCACCATCGTCTTGCCCGCCTTGGCGGGTGCGACGATCATGGCGCGCTGTCCCTTACCAAACGGACAGAACAGGTCGATGATGCGGTTGGTGTAATCCTTCTCCCCGCGGTCGAGATTGCACTCGAGAACCAGCTGGTCCTTCGGGTGCAGAGCGCTCAGCCTGTGGAATTCGGGGCGGCCGGAGATTTCTTCAGGGGGGAGACCGTTGACGGATGCCACGGTCGTGAGCGGCGGGTTCTTGCCCCGGCCCGGTGACGGGCCCGCCTCGCCCATGATCTCATCACCCGTGCGCAGGCGGTACCGCTGGATCAGCTTCTGGGCGACGTAGACATCGCCGTCCGTCGGAAGGTAGCCGTGCTCCGGGCGTCGGATGAATCCCGCGCCTCCGGACGTGATGTCCAGTACGCCGGCCGTTTCTGTGCTACTCACTGTACGTAATCGCTCCGTGATCTCGGAAGCAGCCGACGGTGTCCGCGGGCAGGCGGTCGATCCGATTGCGGAAGACGGCAGGGTCTCCCACACAGGCTGCTGACAGGTGCGTCGTGCGTGCGGCATTGCATGCAGATTCCGCCCGACGCGAGCGGAACTGCCGTGCGCCGGGGCGGTGCACCCGCACCGTCCGGCGTCACGCTCTTCATCAAGCGACACGGTCGCGCGTCCGTGCGCGGCCGGTCAGTTATGTACGGGGTCAGACCTCCGCGTATTCCTCGATGGGAATGCACGCGCAGATCAGATTACGGTCGCCGGCGGCACTCTCCACGAGGCCGACGGCCGGCCAGAACTTCTGTTCCCTCGTCCACGGCGCCGGCCAGGCGGCGCGCTCGCGGCCATAGGAGTGATTCCACTCGTCGGCTGCGACCATGTCCGCCGTGTGCGGCGCGTTCTTCAACAGATTGTCCGTCCGATCCGCCACGCCGATCTCGACCTCGCGAATCTCTTCACGGATGCCGATCAGCGCGTCGCAGAACCGGTCCAGCTCCTCGAGCGACTCGCTCTCCGTCGGCTCGATCATGAGGGTGCCTGCGACGGGGAACGATACCGTCGGCGCGTGGAAACCGTAATCCATCAGCCGCTTGGCGATATCACCGGCCTCGACCCCGCTTCCGTTGCGCAGGGGGCGCGGGTCGATGATGCACTCATGAGCGACCGTCCCGTCGCGACCCGTGTAGAGCACCGGATAGTGCTCTTGCAGACGGTGGGCCACGTAGTTTGCGCTCAGGATGGCGACCTTCGTTGCAAACGTGAGGCCGGGACCTCCCATCAGGCGGATGTACATCCACGGGATCGGGAGGATCCCCGGGCTGCCCCAGGGTGCGGCCGAAACGGCACCAATGGCCTTTTCCCCGCCCGTCTTCACCACCGGATGTCCGGGCAGGAAGGGTGCGAGGGCCTTCGTGACGCCGATCGGGCCCATGCCAGGACCGCCGCCGCCGTGCGGGATCGTGAACGTCTTGTGCAGATTGAGGTGGCACACGTCGGCGCCGATGTCGCCCGGCCGGCACAGGCCGACCATCGCGTTCATGTTGGCGCCGTCCATGTACACCAGACCGCCGTGCTCGTGCACGATCTCGCAGATCGTGCGAATCCCTTCCTCGAATATCCCGTGCGTCGACGGGTAGGTCACCATCAGCGCACCGAGCCGCTCGGCGTACTTCTCCGCCTTCGCGCGCAGGTCCGGAATATCGATGTTGCCGCGCTCGTCGGATTTGACGACGACAACTTCGAAACCGGCCATGACGGCAGAGGCGGGGTTGGTGCCGTGTGCGGACTGGGGTATGAGACAGACGTCGCGCCGGGCCTCATCGTTAGATTCGTGATAGGCACGGATCACGAGCAGGCCCGTGTACTCGCCCTGCGAGCCGGCGTTCGGCTGCAGCGAGACGCGCTCGAAGCCGGTGATCTCCGAGAGCCAGGCATCGAGCTGGTCGAACAGGATGCGATAGCCGGCCGCCTGGTCCGCGGGCGCGAACGGGTGGATCCGGGCGAACTCCGGCCAGGAGATGGGCAGCATCTCGGCGGCCGCATTGAGCTTCATCGTGCAGGATCCGAGCGGGATCATGGAGTGCACGAGGGAGAGGTCGCGCGACTCCAGGCGGTGGATATAGCGCAGCATCTCGTGCTCGGCGCGGTACCGGTGGAATACCGGGTGTGTCATGAACGGCGATGTCCGGGCGAACGTCTCGCCGTAATCGACATCGATGTCGGCCGCCAGCTTTGCCGGGGAGGGAGCCGCGCCGTCCGCGCGCGCGAACGCCCCCAGCACGTCCTCCACGTCATCCGACGAAACGGTCTCATCCAGTGCGACGACGATGGCAGTCTCGCCCAGCGGACGCAGGTTGATGCCGCGCTCGACGGCGCGCACCAGGATCGCGTCCCGCTCGGCGCCGCACTCGACCCGGACGGAGTCGAAGGTCTCGCCGTCTGCGACGTCGTAGCGCAGTGCCCGCAGTCCGGCCGCGAGCGTCAGGGCATGGCGACGGATGCGGCGTGCGATCTCGCTGAGGCCTTCCGGACCGTGATAGACGGCGTAGAAGCTGGCAATGACGGCGAGGAGCACCTGCGCAGTGCAGATGTTGGACGTGGCCTTCTCCCGGCGGATGTGCTGCTCGCGCGTCTGGAGCGCCATGCGCAGCGCCGGCTTGCCGCGCGAGTCACGGGACACGCCGATGATACGGCCGGGGATCTGGCGCTTGAACTCGTCGCGCGTGGCGAAGAACGCCGCGTGCGGACCGCCATAGCCGAGCGGCACACCGAGCCGCTGCGTGTTGCCGACCACGATGTCAGCGCCCCACTCGCCGGGCGGCGTCAGGAGCGTGAGGGCGAGCAGGTCCGCGGCGACTGTTACGAGTGCATCCACTGCGTGGGCCCGTGCGACGAAGGCGCGATAGTCGTGGACGATGCCATCGGTGGCAGGATACTGGACCAGCGCGCCGAACACGGTCTCATCGAATTCGAACGTCTCGTGATCGCCGACGACCACGTCCCAGCCGCGTGCGCGTGCGCGCGTGCGCACGACATCGATCGTCTGCGGGTGGCACAGCTCGGAGACGAAGAAGCGAGACCGGCCCTTCCCCTTCACGCCCTCCGACATCGCCATCGCCTCGGCAGCGGCGGTCGCTTCGTCGAGCAGCGAGGCGTTGGCGATCGGCAGCGCAGTCAGGTCGATGACGACCGTCTGAAAGGTCAGCAGCGCCTCCAGCCGCCCCTGCGCGATCTCCGCCTGGTATGGTGTGTAGGCGGTGTACCAAGCCGGGTTCTCCAGCACTTTCCGCAGAATGACGGGCGGCGTGATGGTGTCGTTGTATCCCATGCCGATGTAGGAGCGGAACACGCGGTTGCGAGCGGCGATGGCGCGCAGCTCGCGCAGCGCCTCGTGCTCGCCGGTGCCGTCCTCGATCTTCAGAGGCTGTCGCAGACGGATGGCGTCGGGAATGGCGACGTCAATCAGGTCATCGAGCGTATCGTAGCCGATTGCGTCGAGCATCCGGCTGATCTCAGAGCGTCCAGGTCCGTTGTGCCGGCGCTGGAACGTGAAGTCGTAGTCTTGACTCGTGTCCATCGGGGTCATGCCTTCGAACGGCGTCTCGGGGATACAGTGTCCTGCAGCTCAACCATTGATCTTACCATACCCGTCAAGGCGGCGCACGGCGCCGCGAGAGCGCCAGCGCACGACGGCGCGTGCGAACGGGACCCGCATCAGCCCACGGCGTCACCCGGGCGGCAGCAGCGCCTCGATATCCCGGACCACGTCCTCCGCGAGCGGGTCGAACTTGCCGATCCAGCGACGCACGACGCGGCCCTCGCCGTCTATCAGAAAGCTCTCCGGCACGCCGATCGTGCGGAACTGCCGCGACACCGCGTCCGACGCGTCGTGCAGGATCGTGAACGTGTAGCCACCCTCCTCGAGGAAGCGCCGGATCGTGTCTTCCGACCCGCGCGAATCGACAGAGACGCCGACGACGCGCAGGCCGCGCGGGCCGAACTCCTCGTGGAGCGCCTGGAGTGCCGGCATCTCTTCGCGGCAGGGCGGGCACCAGGTGGCCCAGACGTTCAGGAGGACGGGCTGGCCCGCCAGCGAAGACAGATGCAGCGAGTCGCCGTCAAAGACGGGCGCACCGAAGTCCGGCGCCGGGTCGCCGGCTGCCAGAGGCCGGAATCCGCCGGGGTCGCGGTTACAGGCGAGCGCAGCCATCAGCAGCACCCACAGGCATCTCCTGCCGGTGGAACGGAGGGCTCGCGGGAAGGCGAGGAACATTGATTCGATCACCAGTGTCTCTAGGCGCTTATCGAGGCTGCCCCGGTCGGGCAGCGACCCGGCGCAGGGTCGTGCGGCGCCCGCACCGGCGTCCTCGACACAAGATCATGGAGTATATGACATGAATAACATAAATTTCCGCTCGCCGCTCGCCGTACTGCTGATGGCGAGCGTGGTCGGCGCCTGTGAGAACCCGGTGTCGCACGAGGAGGACCATGCCGAGCCGGACGGACTGGTGCTGCGCGCCAGTGGTACGGAGGTGGTCCGCATCAGCGACGACGGTGTGACGGGCGCGCTGACGGTAGCGGCCGGGAGCCAGTCGCCTGAGCTGACCGTCACGTTCATCGACCATGAGGGCTCCGACATCGCGCTCGACCCGCACGACTACTGGGTCGAGGTGACGTCGGCCAACTCCGCTACCGCGACCTGGCAGGGTACGGCAGCGGAGGGCTTCACCGGGCGGGTGACCGGCCATGCGGCCGGAGCCACCTCGCTCACATTCGTACTGCACCACGGCGCCGTCGGAAGCGGTCATGCCGAAGAGGGCGCAGAGTTCGTGGTGCCGCTGACCGTCACTGCAACGCAGCAGTAACGGTATCAAACTCGGCCACATACAGGAGACATAATGAACAGGATCGTCAGATCTTCATTTGCAATCGTCGCGGCGGCGCTGGCCTTCTCGGCCGCCGAGACGCAGGCGCAGGTCGGCTTCTCGATCGCCGGTGGACCCAGCTTCGCGACGGGTGACGCCGGCGATATGCTGGACATGGGCTATCACGCGAAGGTCGCCGCGGCGTTCTCGCTGCCGATGCTGCCGATCGGCCTCGAGGCCGATGCCATGTGGACGCAGTTCAATTACTCCGATGTTGATGACGCGAGCAGCCGTATCCTGAGCGGGACGTTGAACGCCGTCATCAATCTGCCGACCCCGGGGATCACGCCTTACATCATCGGTGGTGTAGGTTTCTATAACGGAAAGGATGACATTCCGGGACTGGATACCGAATCGGAGACAGAGTTAGGCGTCAACGTCGGTGCTGGCGTGCGTCTCGGCCTGGTCGGCCTGGGCGGCGTCTTCGCCGAGGCACGGCTGCACAACATCTTCACCGAGGGTGAGTCGACACGCTTCATTCCGGTCAGCCTCGGCATCCGTTTCTAGGCCGGTCGTCCGGAAGTCATGAATAGAACCGGCTCGATCCGGTTCTGCCACACGCACTACCCTCGCGGCCCGCGGTCGCGGGGGTAGTCCTTTTTACGAACTCGGGATCGGGATCGGGATCGTGTCCGGGATCGGGATCGGGAACTGCGAACCGTTTTCGTGACCCGCTCCCGCACACGAACACGATCCCGCATTCGTTCAGCCCACCGCTGTCCGGAAGGGGCCGAGCTGGCGTAAGGATTGCACGTGCCGCGGCCGTGAATCGGAAACTCAGAAATATCGCAATGGGCGCGGCGGGTGCCGCAGCAGCGACGGCCGCGTACGCACTCTTCATCGAGCCGCGCTGGCTGCAGTGCACCCGCACGACCATGCACTTCGCCCATTTGCCGAAGCCGCTGGAAGGGCTCCGCATCGCGCTGCTGACGGATCTGCATGCCAGCAGTGACACACCGCACGGACTGATCGCGCGGGCGGTGCGCATGGCGATGCGCGAACGTCCCGACATGATTGCGATCACTGGGGACATAGCGGCGAATGAGTCGATGCTCGAGCAGACGCTCGACGAGCTGGCGGCGCTGCGCGCGCCGCTCGGCGTCTACATTGTGCCCGGCAATCACGACTACCGCGATGTCGGGATCGAGCGGTGGCACGACGCCGTTTCCCGCCGGCGCAGCCTGACCGATCTCACCAACCGTGCGCGGGTCGTCAACATACCGGCAGCGTTTCCGCGCGCGGCGATTACAATGGAGCAGCGGGTCGGAAGAGCGGATGCGGTCGACTCGACGCGACTGTGCATCGCAGGCGTCGATGACCTCGCGGAGGGTCGGCCGCGTCTGGACGCGCTGCACGGCCGCTCAGCGCGCGACTTCACGATCCTGCTGGCCCACAATCCCGACCAGGCGGAGCAGGCGCGACGCGGCATGGACAAGGTCGACCTCATGCTCAGCGGACACACGCATGGCGGCCAGGTCCGGCTGCCGGGCGTCGGGGCCATCGTGAATTCAGCGGAGCACGCGGATCTCTACGAGGCAGGAGTCCGTCGTCGTCCGTGGACGCAGGTGTACACGTCCCGCGGCATCGGGACGGTGCATCTGCCCGTGCGGTTCCTCACGCGACCCGAGATGGCGATCGTGACGCTGACGGGCGCTCCACGGGCCGGCGGCCCGTGGCAGCGGCTGCGTCGCGCGAGCGGCGGCCGGGGACCGGCGCGCGCGCCGCGCGACTACCAGCCAATGTCGTAGCCGCAGCGCGTCGGCTACCGGCCCGTTTCGTAGCCGTCCGCGTCGAACGCCACGTCCAGGCCGCCGTGGCCGACCTCATCGAGACCTTCGCGCCGGCGCGCCTCATCGAGCGCGTCGAGCAGAGCCTCGCTCGAGAGCTCATCGATGGGGGACTTCACTTCCGCGCGCAGCTCCCGGCCGGACTGGTGGCGGAACACCGCGCTGCCGCTTTTCGCATCCTGCTGCACGACATCCCATCTCTGGCCGCGCGAGTCTGTAACGATTCGTTCCGGCATGTTCGGATTCCTTTGCGGGTCAACGTTTTGCCTTCATAGTGGCAACATGTCGGCCAGCGCAACTCACGCGGTCGGTTCCGCGCGCCTTGAATCTGAAGCTCCGGTCCGTGAACGTTAGGCGTGCGCCGAATACTTCTGGTGGATTGCGATCAGTTCTTCGTCCAGTGCGCCCGCATTGCCGACCCGGAGGGCGCGGGACGTGAGCCGCTGCTGCTGGTGGGCGGCTCGGCGGAAGGTCGCGGCGTGGTCACCTCTGCCTCCTATGAGACGCGGGCGTTCGGCGTGCGGTCGGGCATGCCGACGTCACAGGCGCTCCGGCTCTGCCCGAAGGCACGCACGGTGCCGGTGCCGCGCGGGCTGTGCGGTGAGAAGAGCCGCGCCATCCGTGAGGTGCTGGAGCGGTTCACGCCGGTGGTGGAGCCGGCGTCGATCGATGAGGCGTACCTGGATCTCACGGGAACGGAGCGCCTGTATCATGGTGAACCGTTGCGCCGCACGGCGGAGCGCATCCAGGTCGCCGTACTCGAGCACACCAACATCCACGTGAGCATTGGCGGTGGAGCCAATCGGCTGGTGGCGAAGCTCGCGGTGTCACGCGCCAAGCCGGCCGGTGTGCACATCGTGGAGCCCGGCGCGGAGGCGGCTTTCCTCGCGGACCACGCGATCGGCGACATCCCGGGCGTGGGTCCGGTGCTGACGAAGGAACTGCTCCGGTACGGTCTGGAGCGGGTGCCGGACGCGCTGCAGCTTACCGAGAAGCAGCTGATCGCGCTGCTCGGCGAGCGGCGCGGACCCTGGCTCTATCGCAGAATGCGCGGACGCGACGACACTGTGGTGGACACCCGGCACACCGCACGATCGATGTCGCGTGACGAGACGTTCGCCCACGATATCTCGGACGACGCGGAGCTCAGGCGCCGGCTGCGTGTGCTGGGGCGTCGGCTCGCGGGCGACGTGCGGTCGGAGGGTCAGCGAGCGCGCACAATCACGGTGCGCATTCGTGACGCCGACTTCAGGACGCGCCAGGCATCCCACACCGTGAGCGAGGGCATCGAGACGGATGTCGCGATCCATGCCGTGGCCGTGCCGCTGCTCGCGCGGCTCCGCGCGGAGCGGCGCATGCCCGCACGTCTGCTGGGCATAGCCGCATCGAACCTGGCCGCCGCAGCGAGCGGCGCCGCGGCGCAGACGGCGCTGTTCGATGCGGAGGAGAGCAGTCTGGAAACGGAACGCGACCGCAGGCTGGCGCGTGCCGCGGACCAGGTCCGGCGGAAATACGGCCGCGATGCGATCGCCCCCGGTGACATGATCGAGCCGGAACCGTGAGTTCGTCGCGTTCGTCTCATCGTCCACGCAGCCGCGTCCACGCCGAGCCGGCCAGAGAAGCCGCGACCACGGGAAGAGCGCGCGCGTAGCGTGCGGGCAGACGGCGCGGCTCCTGGACGCTGCGGTACAGCCACTCGAGGCCAAGCCGGGACACGATGGGCGGCGGCGGCGGCCGGGTACCCGCATACATGTCGAATGCCGCACCTACGGTCACGAAGAAGAATCCTTCCGGCAGCAGCCGCCTGAGACGCTGCGCGAGGAGCTCCTGCTTGGGCGTGCTGAGGCCGATCCAGACGATGGCCGGTGTTCGCACCGCGCGTAACTGTGCCGCGACGGCTTCGGCATACGCGTCGTCGATCGACTCGGCGAACGGTGGAGACCAGGCGATGCCATCGATCGACGCACCGATCGCGGCCTCCAGACCCTGAATGGTGCGCTCGGCCAGACCGGGCGGTCCGCCGATGAATGCCTGCCGGATCCCGTGCGCGGCCGCAGCGCGGGCGATCTCGCGCATCGCGTCACGACCCGGAATGCGATCGACACGATGGCCACAGCCCTGGATGACGGCGCCAAGCCACGGCGGGGTGCCGTCACAGAGCACATAATCCGCGTCGTCATGCGCGGCGCGGATGGCGGGACTCCACCGGCTCTCTGCAACGCCGTGCGCACCCGTCAGCGTCATTGTCATCGACGGGGCCGGATGCGCGGCCCAGCTTCGCACCAGCGGAGCCAGGTCGCTCCGCCGGATCAAAGTGAACGGCAGGCCGCCGAAGCGGAAGACGTCGTGCTGCAATAGCTGTCGTGAAGATGCCGCCATCAGTGGCCGTGTCGCAGCTCCGGCGGCCGGCGCAGGCCCGGGGGCGCATCGAACGGCGCATGCGGTACGGGATCGCTCGCAGGAACGTCATATTCCCGGCGCAGGCCTTCGAGCCGCTGCTTCAGTGACTCGACGATCGCGGCGTACGCAGGGTCGTCGTAAACACTGTTCAGCTCGTTCGGATCCCGCGCGAGATCGAACAGCTCCCACTCGCCGATCTCATAGTAGTGGATGAGCTTGTGGCGATGCGTGCGCACGCCGTACTGCCGCTGCACCATGTGCCAGTCGGGATAGGCGAAGTACTGGTAATAGATGGCATCGCGCCAGTCGGCCGGCGTGCTGCCGCGCAGGAGCGGGACCAGGCTCCGCCCCTGCATCGTCGAGGGTGCGGTCACACCGCCGGCGTCGAGCAGCGTCTGCGCGTAATCCAGGTTCATGACCAGATCGGTGTTCACCGATCCGGGCTCCACCACACCCGGCCAGCGCACGATCAGCGGCGTGCGCAGCGATTCCTCGTACATCCAGCGCTTGTCGAACCATCCGTGATCGCCCAGGAAGAAGCCCTGGTCCGAGGTGTATACGACCATGGTGTTCTGCGCGAGGCCGCTCTCATCGAGGTAGTCGAGCACGCGGCCGACCGCGGCGTCGAGTCCTGCGACGACGCGCATGTAGTCCTGGATGTAGCGCTGATAGTTCCAGCTCTTCAGCGCATTACCCGCAGGGGCCGCTGCGGCGAACGCAGCGTTCTCGGCGTCGTAGCTCGAACGCCAGCGCCCGAGCTGTTCGGCCGTCAGATTCGTCGGCTCTTCCAGCTTGAGATCGCGGGGGAAGAGGTCGAGTGCGACATCCATCTCCTGGAGCCGGAATCCCGACGCGCGACGTGCTCCATCATCATGGAACGTCGCAGGCTCGGCGAATACCGTATCCCGATAGAGCGCGAGCTGCGCCGGCCCGGGATCCCAGAAGCGATGCGTCGCGTTGTAGTGCAGCAGCAGTGCGAACGGCCGTGCGGCAGTGCCTGCGGAGGCACGTTGTGCAGGCGGAGCGTTGCGAGCGGCACGCACACTGTCGCGCGAGACGAGCCAGCCGAGCGCACGATCGGTGATGACATCCTGGGTATAGCCCGTGTAGCGCACGCTGTCCGTTCGCGTGTTGCTGTGCATCACCGGATTGTAGTACGGCCCCTGCCCCGCCATGATCTCGTAGTAGTCGAAGCCGGTCGGCGCGGTGCGCAGGTGCCACTTGCCGATGAGCGCGGTCTCGTAGCCGCCGTCCTGCAGCAGGCGCGGGAACGTCGTGTGGGTCGGATGCAGCGGCGCGCTGTTCGTCATGACGCCGTTCAGATGACCGTACTGCCCCGTCAGTACGGTCGCGCGGCTCGGTCCGCAGATGGAATTGGTGACGAAAGCATTGACGAACAGCATGCCATCGCGTGCAATGCGATCGAGGTTGGGCGTGTCCGGCAGACGGGCGCCGTACGACAGATGCTCACGATACGCGGAGAGTGCATGAGCCGCGTGATCGTCGGAGAAGATGAACAGGATGTTCGGCCGCTCCTGCGCGTGTGCTGCGACAGTGGCTGCGAGCAGGCAGGCGAGTGCGGTCGCGCACGTGGGCATGCCGGGCGCTGTACGTCGCTTCATTGTCCCTCCGGTGGTACGGACAGGTGCTCCTGGATGATCGTCCACTCGCCATCGAGCCGCCGGAATACAGCCGTCCACGCGCCGCTGATCGTGTGCGGTCGACCCGTGGGAGCAATGTGGGGGATCGACCAGGTCGCCGTCAGCACGGCCGCATCGTCCGACAGCCGGTCCACGTGCATGACGCCCCACTCCCAGCGCGGGTTCGTCATGTTGACACCCACGTTCGCCCAGAAATCCGCGAGACCCTGTCGCAGGGAATCCACCGTGGTCGTCACGTAGCCGCCACTGGCGGAAATCACGCGTCCGCTGTCCGGGTAGAGCGCGCTCATCCTCTCGACGACATCCGGCCGGGTGAAGTCGTAGGCGTCCTCGATCCGCTGCGCCAGCGTATCCTCGAGGGAACCGGTCGACATGTCACCAGCGGGCTGCGCGCAGGCGGACCCGAGAGCCAGAACGACAGCGGTCATAGCGCGCCACGTCGTCGCCGGCCTTGTCGCGATTGATCTGCGCACGTCGAAGTTGTCCTTTTTCTGGGACGCCGTTGTGTCGCTCCCGGGTGACATGTCGGAGACCCGGGCGGCCTGATAACCGGGCTCGTCGTACGGCGCGGGAAATGCGGCATGCGGAGTGATCCGCAGCCGCTGACCTTCAAGCTGTCGACTCTCACCCCGGAGGCGCCAGTGCGCGCGCGAATTTTCCTGGCCGGTCTGTTTCTCTTCGCGGCGGCATGTTCCAGGCCCGACACCGAGCCCGCCATCACTGACGATCGGGATGAGAATCCGGATCTCGCGCTGACGACGCCCACCGGTGCGACGCCTGTCGCATCGGATGTCGAAGTCGGCCGGGCTGAGCCGGCGGCTCCGCCCCGGGAGCGCGTGCCGACGCCACCGCGGGAATCCGATCCGGAGCCGATGCCGGAGCCGCTCGGCAGCGATGTCGACGGACAGCTGGACGCTTCGCCGACCACGGCCGTGGCGCCCGCGCCGGTGGAGACGAGTCACGTCCATCCCAAAGCGCCCGATCCCGTAGCCGCCGCGGAAGAGGGCGGCGGCAAGCCCCGCGGTGTGAGCACCGGTCTCGGACCGGTCCCGGACCGGAACTGGGGGGATACGGGGATCATGGATGATCCGAACCCTCTGCCGGGAGTCGGCGGGCCGATCGGGGTGGCCGGTCGCGGCGGTGCGGTGATCATTCGCGGCGGAGCCGGCGGTATCCACGACGATTGCGCGAAGCACCCGCGCGGCGGGATGATCGCGGGCGGCGGCACGGCCGCCGGTGGACCTGCGGTGCTGGTCAACGATCGCGACCCGCGCCGGGGCGCGCTGATCAACGAGCGGGCACCCCGCACTTCGCAGCGGCCGTCGCTGCCGCGGGGCGGAGGTTTCCCTGGACGAGGCATCCGCTGACAGCGGCCGGCCGCTCCAGCCGAGCGGCCGGCGAATCGCGCGAGAGCAGGATGGGAGTGCACGGCCGGCGGGGACGATAACCCGCCGGCCGTGCTGCATCCCGCCCATTCGTCAGGTCCCGCCGGGTCCGTGCACCGGTACCAGCGGCCCGCGTGCCGTGCGGCTGCCATCGCCGAGCTGACCGGTGAAGTTGGCTCCACCGCAGTAAGCATAGCCATCGCGGCTGAGCACGCAGACGTGCTGAGCGCCGGGCGCGACGACCGATGCGCGGATACGGTCATCGAGCGGGGCCACGGCGCCGCGTTCGCGCAGCGCGGGTATCGCTCCACCCCAGCAGAAGACCCGTCCGTCAAGACGCAGCCCGCAGGCATATGACTCCGTACCGGCGACCGTGGACGCGCCGGCGGATGCACGGACGACGTGCAGCGCGGCCGTCCCTTCGACGCTCAGCGGGACCCGCGATGTGTCGGGTGCAGTCGGCCCGACCTGGCCGTCGTCGTTCAGGCCCCAGCACCAGACTCCGCCGGCGACGCCGCAGACGAAGCGGTCACCGGGCGAGATTGCGGTGAACTGATGAGCGCCCGTCACCGCCACCGGCGCGTGCCGGTCGATCGTCGTGCCGTCCCCGTTCTGACCGGCGCCGTTCATGCCCCAGCACCACACCTCCGCATGCGTCGTCATGCCACACGTCTGGTAGTAGCCGGCATGGATGTCCGCGAACGGCTCGTCGAACAGGACACGGACGGGCTGCGCCGATTTCCCGGGCAGACCCGTACCGCCGTCACCCAGCTGACCGTGTGAGTCGTCGCCCCAGCACCAGGCCACGCCCTGCGCAGTCAGGCCGCACGAGTGCGCGTGTCCGGCCGACACTCTCGAGAACGCATGTCCGCCCGACACCGCGACCGGACTGCTCCGGAGCGTGAACGTGCCGTCGCCGAGCTGACCTTCATCGTTCAGGCCCCAGCACCACGCGCTGCCGGACCCGGTCACAGCGCAGTTGTGGCCGGCGCCCGCGTCCAGGGACGTGAACGAGCGCGCGCCTGCGACGCGCGCCGGCACGGTCCGGTCGGCGAGCGTGCCATCGCCGAGGGTGCCGAACGCGTTCCCGCCCCAGCACCAGGCACTGCCTGCTGCCGCGAGCCCGCACGTGTGGTAATAGCCGGCATCGAGGAGGACGAAGCGGAGAGCAGCGGCCGGCGGATGGGGCCCGGCCGGTTCGCTGCCTTCGCAGGCGATCATGGCGACCACGGCCGCAGTTGCGAGCAGCCACGCCGCACGCCGTCTACGCATCTGCGTCGGCGTCGTGCAGCAATGGCTCAGCAGGCGACATCATGCTGGTCCTCGTCCCAGCACGCGATGTTCGTCGCGCTGGTCCACGTCTGGCCTCTCCCGGAGGCCGGGAACCACGTGATGCGGCGCCGGGGCTGATTGAAGACCATGTACGTCAGGACGTTGCCGGCGGAGGCACGCTCGAACGTCCACCGGGTGCTGTCGGAATCCGAGAAGGCGAAGTTGATGCCGTCCTCGATGTTTCGAACCCAGGTGACCGCCGCAACGATGGTATCGGTCCCCGACTCGGCGTCCACGAGCCACCAGAGGCCGTCGTCATTTCCGGGCCGACTGTATCCCTGCGCCCACAGGTAGTCGCTCAGTGGCGGTGAATGCTGGGGCGCGGTGACGAAGACGTTCCACTCGTATTCGTTGCCAGCGACCGTGCTGCGCAGGCGGCCATTGTAGGGCTCGCCATCGATGGTGGTGCTGAACGGCCAGCTCCAGTGCTGGCCATCGCGCGTGGCGGTGGCCGAGCCGGCCGCACTCAGCAGTGCTCCGGTGACCTCGAGCATGGCCATGTCGGAGCTCGCCGCGGCCGCCGTCTGGAGGGCCTGGGCCCATGCGCTCGTGGCGCCGTTCGGCGCGGGCGTAGTCTCGTCGAAGAAGGACAGGTCCAGGTCGAACGCTCCGG